>CAIJZF010000203.1 GCA_903825095.1 uncultured Bacteroidota bacterium
ATTTATGATTCCTATCATATAATTAACTGAGAATCGTCATTTAGCAGGTTTATAAAGTTTTGTCCCTTTACACCTGGAATTTAAACTCTCACAATAAAAGTATAATGTATGAAAATTTTAAAAGTTGTATCACTATTTAGTTTCGTAGTACTATTTTTTATGTACTGCACTAAAACGGACCAAGTGGTCGTATCTACTGCGGCTAAAAATACTACCGATTTACTTGCTTTAAAAACGGCTACGGCACCCACTATAGATGGCGTGGTAGATCTAATGTGGGCAAATACAGAAAAATTGGATTTTATTCCTGGAGTACCTGACCCAGGTAATGGTTTATTTGCTGGATACATTGGAGAAACATTCCCTACAAGCTTAAGAGCCATGTATGATAATGAGAATATTTATTTTTTAGCAGAATATGTCGATAAAGACCAAAGCCAAAAAGTAGCACCATGGTATTTCAACCCCACTACAAAATTATGGGCTAAAGAAGGAAGTGCTAGAACTTATGATGCTAATGGAGTTTTAACAAGAGAAGGCTATGGAGAAGATAAGATTGCGATGTTATGGAATGTAGATAATTCAACGCCAAAATTTACGACACAAACTTGTTATGCAAGCTGCCATGTATTCACTCCTTATATGGATTACTCTGTAACACCGGCAGTGTATAAATCAAATTCAGCAAGTGCTAACCACTATACAAATGGTACCAATGAAAAAATTGATATGTGGTGGATGCAACCTAGTAAAGGATTAAGTTATGGCAAGATGGATGATAACTATCAAGATTGGGCGGGTGGTCCTGCAATTACCAATTTAACAGGAGGTAATGCGAATGGCCGTCACGTAGATGACATAGTAGTTGGAAGTACAAACACAGTATGGCCTTTCAGACCTGTTTATACTGCAGATGCTACACAAGGTTCTTTTGCCAATACACAAAATTTAAAATTAGATGGAACAGGAGCAACTGTAGCAGTTCCATTATATGTGATACCGAATTCAACTGGCAACTACATAACTATTGCAGACACCACAACAGGTGGGGCTGCTAAAAAAGTAACTGCTGTCAGTTCTACTGGTGTCTTAACTTATAGTGGCGGAACAATAGATCCTACTACTGGCACTGATTATCAAAGATTAGGTACAGCAGCAACAAGTGCCATTGGTGCAAAATGTTTTCCTTCTGTAATTGTATCTCCTATAAAAAATGGTCGTGCTGATATTGATTGTGTAACTACTTATACAGGCACAGGATATATTGTTGAATATAAAAGAAAATTACAAACTGGTGATGTATTGAAACAAGATATCGATTTTTCAAGTTTACAAGATCAACCATTTGGTTTTGCAGTATGGGATAAGTCTAACTATCAACATGCTATTAAGCCTAATTTGATGCTTAAGTTTCAAAAATAAAATGGACGTAAACGATTAAATGTAAAAGTATGTTAACCAAAAAAATAGCCATATTATCAGGACTTTTTGCCCTTACTATGTTTGCTATTACAGGATGTTATAAAACTTCTACTATTGTTGTAAATCCAGGATCTAGTATCACAGAAACGATGAGTTTTAAAACAGATATTATTCCCCTATTTACCAATAGTTGTGCAAAAGCTGGTTGTCATGTAGCTGGGGCTAAAAATCCAGACTTAACAGAAGCGAATGCCTATAAAGCTTTAACAGATGGAAGTTATCTAAAAGCCAACGATCCCGATAATAGCAACTTAATGTTGTGGCTAAACGGCAAAAAAAGTCCAGTGATGCCTTTAGGCGCTGGCCCTGATGAAACAATCAATGCAAAAATTTATGCATGGATTAAACAAGGAGCAAAAAACAATTAAATTAATTCAAATGAAAAAAGCAATATCCACTCTATCAATAGTTCGCTTTATACGACTTCCCTTTTTGGTATTGATGCTAGTTGTTGGGGTGCAAACACTGTTAGCACAGGATTCTACCATAGCTAAAACGCCAGTTGTAAAAAAGAGCAGTCTTGTAAAAAACACTTTTGATGGAAACCATATTATCGATAATCAAACCGTGATAGTTCCTATTAAGGGAACATTTGAATTTGATATTCAACACCGCTTTGGTACTGTAGAACATGGCTGGAAAGATTTAGGCGGCTTGTTTGCAAGTGCCAATATGTTATTGGGCTTTAGTTATGTACCTATGAAAGACATTCAAATTGGTTTCGGCGCCACCAATGACAGAATGCAAACAGTAGGGACATTAAAATATTCTTTATTAAAACAAACTAAGAATAATAAAATGCCTGTGAGTGTGACTTTATTTGGCAATATGGTCATGGACACAAGAGCAAAGAATAGTTCACTACCTATTGTGAATGTACAGGACCGCATTAGTTATTTCTCTCAATTAATCATTGCAAGAAAACTCACTGAAAATTTTTCTTTGCAAGTGGCGCCTAGTTTCTCTTATTTTAATAATGTAGAAGGGTATTATGATTATGCTAAA
>CAIJZF010000204.1 GCA_903825095.1 uncultured Bacteroidota bacterium
CCGTTTGCCGGTCGCCATCAAAGTATTGCTACTTCATGCTGCCCCTCGACTTGCATGTATTAAGCTTGCCGCTAGCGTTCATCCTGAGCCAGGATCAAACTCTCCATTGTAAATGTTGTTTGATCTGACTATCAATCTCAATAAATCGAAATTAACGTCTGATATAATTCTTGTTGATGCTTAAACCTTTACCTGTATTTTATCAAGAATACAGTTACTATTGTTTCCAAACTTTCAAAGATCTTTTGTGCTTTTTTTGCGCCCTATTATTCGTAGGGGGTGCAAAGGTAGGCACATTTATATTTATAGCCAAACTTTATGGTGAAAAAAATAAATTAATAATAAATTAATCATTCATAAAACTGGCAATATAATTTCGAAGAGCTACTCTTTTTTTGAAGAGGGACGGCAAAGATACAGCTGTTATTTAGTTCCACCAATTATTGGTAGAAGTATTTTAAAGTATTTTGGACTTTATTTTGCTGGAAAATTACCTCGAAGAACAATCCGTTTTACGAGCTTTTATCGTTAGCGGGCGGCAAAGATAAGCAGCCCTAGCTACTATCCAAATATATTGTATACTATTTTGTAATTTTTTACGTTCAAAAGGTTCAAAATCTGCACATTAGCAGCCCAAACCCAATACTAGTATGCATTCTAGACTAGACTATTTTTTTCAAAAAAGGCGGGTATTCTATTAGAGATAAATATAATCCGTGGGCCGGAGTAGAGAAATCGGCCAGTTGTTCGTTGTTGGAAAGCACTATTTCATGCCATTTTTCAAGGCTAATTTGGCCTCGCCCCACTTGTAAAAGGGTACCTACTAGGCCGCGAATCATGCCTCTGAGAAAGCGGTTGGACTCAATATGGAAGGTATAACCGTCCTCGGTTATCTCCCAGAAGGCCTTTGTAATATGGCATTCAAAGGTGTTTACCTGTGTACTTTTCTTTGAAAAAGTCTCAAAATGAGTATAGGTTAATAGGCTTTGCGCTGCTGTTTGCATTAGTTCCATGTTCACAGCAAAGGGGTAATACCAGGATCTTCCCTCTAAAAAAGGGTTTTTCTGGGTATGTATCTTATATATGTAGGCTCTTTTAATAGCATTAAACCTTGCATGTGCATCGTCAGGCACTGCATAAATGTTCTTCACCACAATTGTTTTAGGCAATAGCGCATTCATATTATATATATGCTTCGCTTCAATGACGAGATCGGTATCAAAATGAAAAAAGTTTTGCAATCCGTGTACACCTGCATCGGTTCTTGAAGCACCGCTTAATGCAAGAGGCGCTCTGAATATGGTTTCCAGGGCTTTTTCTATTTCACCTTGAATAGTTTGTTGATTGGCCTGAATTTGAAATCCGCCAAAGGAACTGCCATCATAAGAAACTTCAAGAAAATACCTTGCCATTGATCTTTAATTATACTGCTAAGCTAGTTATTTTTTTATAAGTTTATTTTAACGATTCTATTTGATAGGTATTGTAACTTAGATGCATCAAATACGAAGCAGGGAGGATGCAAAAAAATAGAACAATGAGAAAATTTTTAATTTTTAATTTATTAGTTATTGCTATTAGCTTAAACGCTAGAGCCCAGGACAGGCAAGACTCTAAAGAGATTGAAGATACCAGTTGGAAAAAAGAATATCGCGGTATTCCTACTATAGAAAATGAATTAGTACATACTAAATTGGTAGCTAGTTTCAATTATACAAAATCAGAATTAAATGGAGAAGTATGGTTGAACCTTCGTCCACATATAAAAGCAACAAATACTTTAAGCCTTGATGCGAAAGGCATGGACATTCATCAAGTGGCTATAATGATGAATAAAAAAATGAGTTCTTTAAAATATGTATACGACGGTCTAGTTATTAAAATACAATTAGATAAGTCTTATACGCCTTCGGATAACTATACTGTCTATATTAAATACACCGCCAAGCCCAATGAATACAAGGCCAAGGGCAGTGCCGCGATTAACGATGCAAAAGGTTTATACTTTATTAATCCATTGGGTAAAGACAGCACAAAGCCTATTCAAATATGGACCCAAGGAGAAACAGAGGGCACTTCTGTATGGCTACCTATTATTGATAAGCCCAATCAAAAAAGCACACAGGAATTTCAATTAACGGTGCCGAGTAAATATGTAAGTCTCTCCAATGGTTTATTGGTAAAACAAATAGATAATAAGAATGGCACGCGTGTAGATATTTGGAAGATGGATTTACCCCATGCTCCTTATTTATTTTTCTTTGCCGTGGGTGACTACGCAATAGTAAAAGATAACTATAAAGGAAAAGAGATTAGTTATTATATAGAGAAGGAATACGAAAAACAAGCCCGCCAAATTTATGGAAATACCCCTGCAATGATTGCCTATTATGAAGAACTCTTAGGCATTGATTTTCCTTGGGCTAAATATGCACAAATTAATGGGCGTGAGTATGTAAGTGGCGCGATGGAAAATACCACTGCGA
>CAIJZF010000205.1 GCA_903825095.1 uncultured Bacteroidota bacterium
AAAGCCATTGGCTGGGCACTTCGCGCCTATGCCTACACAGATGCTAAATGGGTGAAAGAATTTATTAAAACACATCCTCATCTTTCCAATTTATCTAAGCGCGAAGCGCTTAAACATTGTTAAGGTTTTTCGAATCTTAATTTTTTATGAGATTCGAAAAACTGCACGAAGCATTGAAGCATCAATAAAAAAGCCCCGCAAATGGCGAGGCTTTAAAAAATTCTAATAAAATGCCTACATTTTCTTAGCGTCTTCTAAGAACTTCGCTAATCCTATATCGGTTAAAGGATGTTTTAACAATCCTAAAATTGAATCTAAAGGACAAGTACAAACATCGGCGCCTGCTTCTGCTGCTTTTACAATATGTAAAGCATTACGAATAGAAGCGGCTAATATTTGAGATTTGAAACCTTGTACATCGTAAATATGTCTAATTTGACTAATTAATTCCATTCCATCCCAAGAGCTATCGTCAATTCTACCAATAAAGGGAGAAACATAAGTAGCCCCTGCCTTCGCTGCAAGAATTGCTTGACCTGCAGAGAATATTAAAGTACAGTTCGTACGAATACCATTATCGGTAAACCACTTAATAGCTTTAATGCCATCTTTAATCATGGGCACTTTTACCACGATGTTTTTATGAATAGCGGCTAATTTTTTACCTTCTTCCACCATAGTAGCAAAATCGGTAGACAATACCTCTGCACTAATATCTCCATTCACTAATTCACAAATAGCTTTATAATGAGCTGCAATAGCTGCCTCTCCTTTTACACCTACTTGTGCCATTAAACTAGGATTCGTGGTTACACCATCTAAAATACCTAAATCATTGGCTTCTTTAATTTGAGCTAAGTTACCCGTGTCAATGAAAAATTTCATACAAATTGTTTTAATAATTGTCTACAATAATAAAAAGTGGCAGGCTACTTGCATCGCACCGCTCAACCGCCTATCCTTGCTGTATTCCTACCCTGGGGAGTTTCAGCAGGAGCTGGCCGTGCAAGACCTGCCGCTGCAAATATAGCAAAAAAATACTACCAATTTTGCCTAGAATTTATAGTGCCAAAACCTATAATATGGTCGTGTCTAGCGCCTGGAGGTCGGTAATAAACCATGATGGAATAATTATTTTCAGTTTCCCAATGATTCCCTTCGGTTTCAGTAAAATCGTTCATGGGATTGGCAGTTTCTTTATCTCTAAGAATATAATTATAACTATAATAACCTTGTTTTAATAGTAATGACTTTTTGTAATAACCCAGGGTTGGGTCGAAAATCATTTCAGCTTCTTTATTCAAAATATTATTTGTAATTGCACCAGCTAAAAATAATTGTTGACCAATAAAAGGAATTTTGTCTTTAGGAAAATAAATGAAATCTACTTGTGCATAATCGTTTTGATTTTCACTTTGTAATGACTCTGTATTACTAATAATAAAATTTCCATTCAAGTCGTTAAAAGTATAATAGGCAGTACTTGATCTTGATAAATCGGGCTTTACACTAATAATAGTTCTATCTGCTTTTGAATTGATATCTGCAATTCTATCTGTTCTTAATCTTAAGTTTTGGATATCTAACCACCTGGCCTCCTTGCCTGCAGGAAAAATGAAACTATTTTCACTATTATATTCTAATAAGTTTCCTCTAATAAAAGTGGGGGCTGCTTCTGTTTGTGCGTCATTGTATCTGTAGTTTTGTATAATGGTGGTCTTAATTTGATCGGTTTGAAAGAAGGGAATTTTCTTAACATCTAAAACCAACTGCATTTTTTGATGTGTCTTTGAAATTTGAGCATCGAATGGTTCTTGCACAGTGGCAGCCAAACTCACCCCATCCTCTGTTACAAAAAAGCGTCTGGTAAATACCAACTCATTGGCATTGCCATTTTTAAAAACTTTTAAAATATAATTTCCAGACTGCGTTGGCCTAGTCTGCGCATTGGGAAAGCTAAACTCGTAATGATAATACCTTTGTGTAGCAATAGATGAAACAGAAAACTTAGAAATTTTATTTTCATTAAAACCTTGTAAATAATCAAAGGCAGACATGGGGACGGCCGACCAATCGGCATTTCTTAGTTCTACTGAATAATAATAGTCTTGATAATCATTTTTAAAATCGTCAAAGCTTATTAATAATGGCATGGGTTCGCCAAGTGATACCACAGGAATAGCCAATGGCTTATTCATTGGATGGATTAAAACAGTATGAATGCTATTTTGATAAATACTATCTGGGTTGGATTGACCTTGTCCCTTTACTGCATAAAGCCCTATTAGTAAAGCCATCCATAAGCATCTTTTTAACATGAACTTGGTTATTGGTCACTACGAAACTACCTTTTTAATCCTAATTTATAAACAGAAAAAACTAGATTTGTTAAAAATTACGCATTGTCCACCGCCTTCGAAATAGCTAAAAGAATAAGTTTTCAAAAACAGAAAAACTATACTCGTTTTATAGTAAGGCTATCTATTGCAGCAACTGCCATTAGTGTGGCTGCTATCTTACTTACTTTTTCTATTGTGAATGGCTTTCAGGCAACTATTGCTGGTAAAGTGTATCAGTTCTGGGGACATATTAGAGTCGCTTCTGTAAGTGGAGAACCCATGAAACAAGACGCGAATACATTGGCAGGCTTTCAAAAAAATAAAGCTATAAAAAATAGTATTCCTTTTGTTAATCAGTCTACGGTGCTATCCTTTGAGCAAGATATTGAAGGGGTGGTGGCAAGGGGCATTCCTGCTACTACTCAAATACCTTTTTTAAGAAAGGGGAAAGGTTGGACTTCTTCCACTGAAAAAGATAGTATACTGAATGAAATTATTATTTCAGATAATATTTCTAAAAAATTAAATATTCAATTAGGTGCAACAGTGCGACTTTATTTTTTAAATACGGGCGCGGTTCAACAAAGAAAATTAAAAGTGGTAGGCATTTACCATTCTGGTATTGAAGAATATGATAACCAGTTTGTATTAGTAGATATAAAACTACTACAAAAATTAAATAACAATGAATTAGTAGAGGGATATTCTATTGTATTAAACGAAGATGCTCCCATTGAAGCCACCACATCAGCACTACAAAAAATACTACCGGAAAATTGGGTAGCTACTTCTATTAAAAATTATTACCCTCAAATTTTTGATTGGATAGGTGTTCAAACTATTAATAGAAATGTGACTATTACCATTATGCTTATTGTAGCCATTATTAATTTACTTACTTGTTTATTTATTATAATGCTAGAAAGAATAACCATGATAGGCACACTCACAGCTCTAGGTGCTTCTCAAAATTTTATTAGAAAAATATTTTTATTTCAAGCAAGTTTTATATGTTGGACAGGTATACTAGTAGGCGCTATTATAGGTCTTGGCTTATCATACTTGCAAGCAAAAACAGGATGGATACAAATGGACGAGTCGGCCTACTTTATTAAAGAACTACCTATTAAAATGGATGCCGTTCAAATTATTAGCGTTCTTATTGGCACAGCCATTATAAGCTATATCTCTTTCTTACTACCTACTTTATGGATAAAGAAAATTTCTCCGGCAAAAGCTATTCAGTTCGACTAAGAAAACAGGATTAAGCTTAATCAAGTTTATTTAACTAAGCTTTTGCATTCGCTAAAATAATTCCAGTTGCGACTGCCGCATTCAATGATTCTGCTTCACCCGTTCTAGGAATAGAAATGGGATGAGATATAAAAGGCAATAAATTTTCTCTAATTCCTTTCGATTCATTTCCTATTAATATAAAATTAGAAGGCTCCCATTTTATTTCATGCATGGACTTTCCTTTTAATAAGGCACCATAAACTGGTAATGTATTTTTAGACTTTGCATTAGATTGTAAAAGCGTTTCAAGATCCATTGAACGCAGATTAACCCTAAAACAACTTCCCATAGTACTTTGTATTACCTTAGGATTATATAAGCCCGCTGTATCTTCTGATACTACTATTTGATCTATGCCAAACCAGTCGGCTGTTCTAATAATGGTGCCTAAATTTCCAGGGTCCTGAATACCATCTAATAATAATGTCAATTTTCCATTATACACCAATGCCTGCTCCTCTTTGTTTTTTTCCACAATGGCCATGACCTTATTGGGTGTTTGAAGTAGGCTTAATCGACCTAACATAATTTCATCCACTTCCACTAGTTCTGCAGGCAATGCGCCCTGTGCTTGAATCCAGTCAGGCAAGGCAATAATTTTACGAATGACCCAATTAGATGCCAATAATTCCTCTAACATCTTAGGCCCTTCTACAATAAACACAGATTCTTCCGCCCAATGTTTTTTATGGGCAAAAGATTGAATATATTTGAGCTCACTATTACTTATCATTTACATGCAATTACGGAAGCTTAAAAATATTAGTTTCTTCTCAAGATTTTACCTTCTTGGTCTTTTATTTTTATTAAATGCATGCGCAGACATTAAAAAAGCAGTTATTCATGACTATCCTAAGCAATTAAGCTTTGTATATGATAATAAAGTGGTTATTAAAGACGCAGGCAATAATATAGAGGCGCAAGCACTTTCTAATGAACTAGCCAATTACTGGGACGATAGTGTTAAGGCCAAACAAGTACGTCAATTTGGAGTTTTCAACACCATTTTACAACCTATTCGCTTACAGGAAGAGAAATTGGAGCCTTCTGTCCAGTTTATGAAAAACTATTTAGCCACCAAAGGTTATAATCATCCTGTATTAACACCCATTGTAAAAGTAGATACCGTTAATAATGAATGGAGGGCTCGCCTTACCATGGAAATTCTTTTGAATAAAAAAACACTTATCGATTCTGTGGTATATGAATTAAGTGATACCCTATTACAATCCATCGCAAAAAATAATACTGCTTTTGCTTATGTAAAAAAAGGAATGGCCTATTCCAATGAATCCATCAACAATGAATTAGACCGACTCGTAGAATTATTTAGAGCCAATGGATATTACTTTTTTACCAAAGAAAAAATATTTGCAGAAGTTGATACACTGAATCAAGGTTTATTAGAATTAAACTTGGACCCATTAGATCAAATGAACCAAGTACTTCTTGCACAAAAAACAGAAAGTGAACACCCGCTTTGGAAACTAAGTTTTCAGTTACGCTCTACTAGTGGCAGTGAATTCAAAACCTACCCTATTGGTCAACAAATTTTTTATTCCGATTTAAAATTAGCCGACAACCCCGATTCTGTTTTAGCAAAAGGCTTGCCTCAGCAAGAAGCTTATAAAAATATTTTACAAACTTATACGCAATATAAATTCAAGTCGCCTTTATTTGAAGAGCAGTCTATCATAAAAAAGGGCGCACTCTTTAATGAAAATTTATACTACCAAACCCTGAACAACTTTAGTAGCCTTGGTCCCTGGCAACAAGTAGATGCTAGAACAACTCTGCAAAACGACAGCGTTTACTTACATTATTTCCTAAGCCCTTCTTTAAGATATAGTTTTAATTTTGATGTTGAAGGCAGTAGAAATAATTCCCAATTAGTGGCAGGAAATTTATTAGGACTTTCTACTAGTGTTACTTTTAAAGATAGAAATGTGCGTAAAAAAGCTATTTCTTCCATTAGCAGTGCAAGAACTGGAGTTGAATTAAACGTTAATAATGGCAACGAGAATTTAGCACAAACTTTACTATTCAATCTTGGTCATACTTATAGTTTTCCGAATTTAATTATTCCTTTTGTTCCCAAAAGAACAAGCTATCCTAACCAAAACAGGTCCACCCTTTCTATTAACGGAGCCTATATTGATAGATTAGATTATTACAAACTAAAATCCTTTACAACCAACTGGGGCTATGAAATAAAGAAAAATAAAAATGGCACAGAAGATACTTGGACCTATAAACCTGTCAATGTAGAGCTTTACCACCTCAATAAGTTTTCTAAACTAGATAGTTTATTAATATTAAATCCTTTCTTGCGTTCTTCTTTTAACGAGGGCAATGTTATAAGTCAAACCTTTAATTACTTACACACTGGAACTTCTTTAAAAAACCCCAACCAAAATAATTATCTAAGAATTGGCATTGAGGAAGCAGGTGGGCTAACGGGTTTAATTCCGGGTGCTTCTTCTCGCATTTACAGATATATTAAAGCAGAACTAGAATTAAGAAAATTATATAAATATCAATACACCGAACTAGCATGGCGTTTTATGGGAGGCTGGGGTAATAATTATAGCAATGATCCCGTATTAAAAGGACAACTACCCTTTTTCAAACAATTCACCGCAGGTGGCCCTTATAGTATGCGTGCCTGGGGTTTAAGACAATTAGGTATAGGTAGTTCTCAGTTTTATGATACCAGTTCAAAAAGTCAAAGCTTTGATAGATTTGGCGACTTACAATTAGAAACCAATTTAGAATATCGCTTTCCTTTATTTCAATGGGGTTCTTATAAAATAGGTTCGGCTGTATTTACAGATATTGGAAATATTTGGAATACGAGAGAAACTGAATTAGACCCAAAAGCAGGTTTTAAATTCGATAAATTATATAAAGACCTTGCCGTTGCAGTGGGTACCGGCCTTAGAATGGACTTTAATTATTTTATAATTAGAATAGACTATGCCCTTAAAATGAAGGACCCTACTCGTTTACAAAATGATGGCTGGTTAGATATTCGAAATTTGAAATGGGCAGAGGTAAAACCCAATGGTGTTAAAGTAAATAATTACGCCTTGCAATTTGGTATTGGACTACCTTTCTAATATTTTTTTTTCAATATTATATTTCAATATTACCCTTCCAATAAAGTATTCACTTCTGCTTCAATATCCTGCCAAACTTTGGCATCCTCTACATTAAATTCTCCAATGCGCGTTCTTCGAAGTGAACTCATATAAGCACCCACTTCTAAAGCTTCTCCAAAATCTTTGACTAAACTTCTTATATAAGTTCCAGTAGAACAAACTACTTTAAATTCAATAGTAGGTAGTTCTATCTTGGTAATTTCAAAACTTTCAATGGTAACTTTTCTAGGATCTACTTTTACTTCAATACCCAATCTTGCCGACTCATAGAGTCTTCTTCCATCTTTTTTAATAGCAGAATGCTGCGGAGGCATTTGAAAAATTTCACCTATAAAAGGGATGGTTGCTTTTTGAATGAGTTCATTCGTTAAGGCATCCGTGCTTTTGAAATTTTCTGGTTCTGATTCTAAATCGTAAGTGGGTGTAGTAGCACCCAAAACCATGGTACCTGTATATTCTTTTTGCATGCCCATATAGGCATCAATGGATTTAGTATACTTACCCGTGCAAACTATGAGCAGCCCCGTGGCTAAGGGGTCTAAAGTACCTGCATGCCCTACTTTTATAACCCTGGTTAAGTTGCGTACTTTTTTTACAATATCAAAAGAAGTCCAACCAATGGGTTTATCAATTAACAATACCTTGCCTTCTAAAAAAGGCGTAAGCGCATCAGGTATTGGTTTTTGTTTCATTGAATTTGAAAACTTATTAGGGAAACTTACATTAATAAGCCCTTGCAAATAAAACACGTTGTGTAGATGCATTACCTGTTAAAACACATTTTCCATTTTCTAATGGATTGTCTAAAGGTATACAACGAATAGTGGCCTTTGCTAATTCTTTAATTTTATCTTCTGTTTCTGCACTGCCATCCCAATGTGCGGAAATAAATCCACCCTTGGTATCTAATACTTGCATAAACTCTTCCCAAGTTTCTACTTTAGTAATATGTTCGTCGCGGTATTTTTTAGCACGCTCAAATAAATTATTTTGTATTTCTACTAATAAATTTTCTACTGTTTGCGTTAAGCCTTCCATTGCCACAGCCGATTTTTCTTTGGTATCACGACGCGCTAATTCAACTTGTTTGTTTTCTAAATCGCGTGCACCAATAGCAATTCTAATAGGCACTCCTTTTAATTCATACTCTGCAAATTTCCATCCTGGTCTTGCATGATCTGAGTTATCGTACTTCACTCTAATACCCGCAGCCTTAAAGGATTTCACCATCTCTCCTACTTTTTCATCTAATACTTGCTTTTGCTCTTCTCCTTTATAAATAGGAACAATGACTACTTGAATTGGTGCAATGCGCGGAGGTAAAACTAAACCTTCATCATCGCTATGTGTCATTACTAGGCCACCTATTAGTCTTGTGCTCACGCCCCAGCTAGTAGCCCAAACATATTCTTGCTTATTATTCTGATCACTAAATTTAACATCAAATGCTTTCGCAAAGTTTTGTCCTAAGAAATGAGATGTACCTGCTTGCAATGCTTTTCCATCCTGCATTAAGGCTTCAATACAATAAGTATCTTCTGCACCTGCAAAACGCTCATTGGCTGTTTTCACTCCTTTTAATACAGGCACTGCCATCCAATTTTCAACGAAATCGGCATAGACATTCAACATTTGTTTTGTTTCAGCAACAGCTTCTACTGCAGTGGCATGCGCAGTATGTCCTTCCTGCCATAAAAATTCGGCAGTGCGTAAAAATAAGCGTGTACGCATTTCCCATCTTACCACATTCGCCCATTGATTGACTAAAATGGGTAAATCACGATAAGATTGAATCCAAGTTTTATAAGTATTCCAAATAATGGCCTCACTAGTTGGGCGAACAATTAATTCTTCTTCTAATTTCGCTTCTGGATCAACCATTAATTTTCCTTTATTATTAGGATCGGCGATTAAACGGTAATGCGTAACTACTGCGCATTCTTTCGCAAAACCTTCGGCATTTTTCTCTTCCGCTTCAAACAGAGATTTAGGCACAAACAAAGGGAAATAAGCATTTTGGTGACCAGTATCCTTGAACATTTTGTCTAAGACATCGCGCATATTTTCCCATAAAGCATAACCATAAGGCTTAATAACCATACAACCTCTAACGGCACTATAGTCCGCTAGTTCGCCTTTAATAACTAGATCATTATACCATTGTGAATAGTCCTGGGCCCTTGTGGTTAGTTCCTTTGCCATCTTAAAAATCTTAACAATTTTATAGTAATAATTTTAATGTACGAAAAACGCTCTATATTGTATTTTTCGGTACCTTCATACTAGCAAATGTATGCTAATTAAGGGGCATATAAAAACCTAAAACTTACGAAAATGAACACGCAAAAAACTAACACTTATTTAAGGCTAATAGCCATAGGCATAGTGGCTTTTAGTTTTTTTGGTACCAGCTGTACGAGTTTACAACAAGCTACAAGCGTTGCTACCGATGATTTGTATTTCACTCCTAATAATAAAGTAGTGAGCACGGAAAAATTAGTGGCCGCTGAAAAGGCAGAAAATGGAATGGCTCAAGATGAAGAATATCAAGAATATCAAAACTATCAAGACGACCGTTATTTAAGATTAAAAGTAGCCAACAGAAACCGCTGGTCAACTATTGACGATTATGGTTACTGGAATAACCCAAGTTTTAATATGGGATTTGGAATGGGTTGGGGCGGATGGGCTGGTGCCTATGGTGGTTGGGGTTATGATCCTTTCTGGGGTGGTTATGGTGGATGGGGTGGTTATGGCGGATGGGCTGGTGGATATGGAGGATTTGGTGGATGGGGCTATGATCCTTTCTGGGGTGGTTATGGTGGATGGGGTGGATGGGGAGGATTAGGTTACGGCGGCTTTGGTTATGGTGGATTTGGATATGGTGGATGGGCAGGTTTAGGGTATGGCGGCTTTGGATATGGTGGATTTGGATATGGTGGATTTGGATATGGTGGATTAGGTTACGGTGGGTGGAACCCTTATGGTGGAATACATTATAATGGTGGTGGTGGATATTTAAATAATGGAGGAAGACCTTATCAATCTCCAACTGTAGTAAGAGCAAGTCCTTCAACTATTAATGCTTATAGAAATAACCGTGGTTATAATAATACCAATAATAGTGTAAATACCACAACAGGTAATACAAGATATACAAGCAACCCAACATTGAATAGCAATTTTGGAAATTTAATGAAGCGTGTTGTTACAAGTAATAGCAATGCAAATTATGCCAATAGCTATGACCGCCCTGCTCGTTATTTTTCTAATAACAATAACTACAATGGTGGCAATCAAAATCAAACCAGTAGCAGCAATAACAATAGATCAACTTACCAAACCAATAGCAGCAATAACAACAGCAATAATAGTGGCAATAGCAATGCTGGTGGAAGAAGTGCTGGTTTTAATAGCGCTGGTAGCAGTTCAAGCAGTCCTCGTGCTGCAAGAATTCCATAAGCCAATTATTGGAACTAGTATTTTTTTTAGCAGTAAGTTGTAGAGGTAAGTTTTTTAAAAATCAAAGTATCAATTATGAAGAAATTATTTTTTTTAATATTAATGGGATCTAGTTTAACCATGTATGCACAAGAACCAGAAGATGGGCTTCGCCTTTCTTGGTTTGCACCTAGTGGAACAGCTAGAAGCAATGCCTTAGGTGGAGCAATGGGATCTTTAGGAGGTGATTTATCTTCTAATCATATTAACCCAGCAGGATTAGGCTTCTATAAGTCTAGTGAACTATTGTTAACACCTAAGTTCTTAGTGCAAACAAATAATTTCACTTACAGAGGAACAAGTTCTTCTTCTACCGATTCAAAATCTAATTTTGGTTCAGTGGGTATGGTATTTGCAGACGGACAAAAAAGAAATAATTGGACAAGCACTGCCTTCTCTATTACTTATAACCAAATTGCGAATTACAATAACCACTCTAGTTTTGGAGGGAAGAATAATTTCAGCAGTTTGTCTGAAAAATATTTAGAAGAATTAGTGGGTGACCAAGCCGATACCAATGCAGCCTTAGGCAATTATATTTTTGGAAGCTCCCTTGCTTTTAGAACTTATTTAGTGGACACCACTGCCAATGCAAAAGGTTTTGTGAATGGCTACCAAAGCTTAGTGCCAATTTCTTCTGGTGTTAACCAGTCTTATGATGCAATCACTACTGGAAGCTATGACGAACTTGCTTTTGGATGGGGTGGAAATATGGAAGACAAATTATACTTAGGAGCAAGTTTAGTCTTGCCCATGATTAACTATACCAAAAGCCTTACTTATTCTGAAGCAGATGCAACTTCTAATCCAGATAATAATTTTAGTGCCTTTGTTTTAGATGAACATTTTTCTTCAAGAGGTTGGGGTTTGGGAGCTAAATTAGGTATCATCTATAAGCCTGAAGCTTTTTTAAGAGTAGGTTTTACTTTGCATACACCTCAAGTCATTTCTTTTAGAGATCAAATGAGCGCGAGCATGACAACCAATACTGAAAAGTATGCAGGTATACAGTCGGTGAGTTCTAGTGAATTAAACAATGGTTACCCTGGTACAAGAGAATATACAGTGTCAACTCCTACAAAGGCAATATTTAGCACTAGCTACTTTTTTGCAGCTCCTGGCAAACCAACACAACCACTTGGTTTTATTTCTGCTGACTTAGAATTTGTAAACTATGCAGCCACTCGTTTTTATTCCAATAACTACGATAAAGCCACTTCCGATTATTATAATTTAATAAACGATGTAGTAAAAGCTTCTTATAAAAACAATATTAATTTTAAAGTAGGTTCTGAAATAAAGTTAAATGGTAACTGGATGGTAAGAGGCGGTGCTGCTTATTATGGTTCTCCTTATAAAGACGATTTTAAAGATGAGAATGGAAAAATATTAGTTAAGCCTTCAAGGATGGTATTGAGTGGTGGTATTGGATACAGAACCAATAGAAACTTTATCGACTTCACTATTGTTAGCTCTAGCACTAAAGATGCAGTATTCCCTTATCGTTTAAATGACAAGCCTAATACTTATGCAAGTTTAACTGCTAACCAATTAATATTTAATATTGGATACGGAATAAGATTCTAATTAATTACATAAAAAGAGAATAGCTTAAAAACAATAAGACTAAAAGAGATTAAATTTATAAGAATTCAAACTTCTATAAATAAAAAAAACCTTCCCAATTTTGGGAAGGTTTTTTTTATAAGATCTAAGAGAATAAGAAATAGATTTTTAAGAAATCTTGTAGAATATTTCTTACTTCATATCGCTTGTCTTTAATCCTTGGTTCATTTTAATGTCGGTGTATTTCACATTAATTTTCATCTGACCCATATCAATAAGCATTTCTGCAGGAATTTGCACTCCATTAATTGCTTGATAGCCGCTGTAAAATTGTTGTTGTGTTACTGTTCCTCTACCTGGCACTTCTTCAGATTTAGCTGTTTTTACTAATAAGAATGTTTTAGCATCATAAAAACGGTGTGATACTTTTTTAGAAGGCGTTGTAAGTTCAACATCAATAGCATCATTGCCATTCACTTTTTCACCACCTACAATTTTTATACCATAACCTTTTGTAAGGTATAATTGCTCTGGCACAAGGGTAGCAGATTCATCTAAGCCTTCTTTTAAATCATCAGTAATAGGCGCTTCTTGTCCTTGTTGAGAAATTGAATACTTGCCATCCACCACTGATTGCTTCATAATAGCCATACCACCCATTGACATGGTAGTTACTGAATTACCTGGCATTACAATAGTTTGTTTCATTTCTAAAGACTGACCCATTAAACTTGCTGTACCTTTCAATTGAACGTCCTTAACATTAGCAATAGCATCTTTAGAACCTATCGCAGCTATTACTTTTTCCATTAAAGCTGCAGGTGTTAAACTAGCATCTGCTTTAACTTCTGTTGGTGCAGCTACTTCATTCCCCTCAATATCAAAATATTTAACTGGACCATATTTTTCTAAGCCTTTAGCAATTTGTTTTGCATTACCTACAATCACAATATGCATTTTAGCAGGGTTCAATAAAGCAGTCGCTACATTTTGTACTTTTTGAGCATCTACCGCTGCTAAATTGGTTAAGTATTTTTGATAATAATCCTCAGGTAAATGATTTACTGCAATGGATAAAGCAAAATTAGCAATGGTGTTAGGACTCTCTAAAGAACGGGCAAAACCACCCGCTAAATAATTCTTCATACGGCTTAATTCTGTATCACCCACTTTCGTATTACGAATAATATTTAATTCATTTAATATTTCTTGAATAGAGCTATCTGTTTTTTCATTTCTCACAGAAGCCTCGGCACTGAACATACCTATTTGTTTACTAGGAGAAATAGAAGAGTAAGCACCATATGTAAAGCCATGCTTCTCACGTAAGTTGGCAAATAGTCTTCCAGAGAAACCTCCTCCTAATATATTATTCATCACATTAGAAGGAATATCATTGGGTGAACCTTTTAATAAATTAACAGTTGAAGCTACGGCTACGACGCTTTGAACAGAGGCTGGTCTATCCACAATGGCCACATAAGTTGTAGCAGGAATAGCTGGCTTCTCATATACAGGCTGTATAAATGTTCCCTTGGCCCAAGTACCGAAATTCTTTTCAGCTAGCGCCTTAGCGTTAGCGGGATCTATATCTCCTACAAATACTAAATAAGCATTATTAGGAATCCAATAGGTTTTAATAAAGTTTTTTACATCATCCACTTTAATCGCATTCACTGTTTTAGTGGTCGTAATTTCTCCAAATGCATGGTTCGCACCATACACTAATTTCTTCATTACATTATTAGAAATAGCATCTGCATCATCTTTACTAGATTCAATACCAGATAAAGTTTGCTTTCTTACTTTTTCTAATTCATCACTAGATAAAGCTGGGCGCAAAATTACTTCCGCCATTAACTCCATTAATTTGGGAAAATTATTTTTTAATGAGCTCACCGAAGCGGACCCACTAGAGGTAGATAAGCTACCTCCTAAAAATTCAACCGCTTCGTCTAACTCCGCTTTTGACTTTGTAGCAGTTCCTCTTTTAAGTAATTGGCCCGACATATCAGCTAGACCTGCTTTATCCCCTTCTTTAAAACCATCTACGTCTAAAGCTAATGTAGCTGTGACTTTTGGAAGTTTTGTATTTTTCACTACAAATACTTGTAAGCCGTTGGCCAATGTAAATTTAACAGGGCTGGCCACTTGGATTAAAGGTGCCTTACCTGGCGCGGGCGACTTAGTTCTATCTACTGATTGTGCCATTGAAAAGAAGGGCACAAATAATAAAACACTGAATATATATTTTTTCATAAAATTATTTTTTTGATGCTTTGAATAGCCTTAATTATTTAGTTGTTTTTGCTTTTGGTAAATAATGAAGCACTACCCTGTTCTCTTTATTCAAATACTTTTTAGCCACTTTTAAAACATCTTCTCTAGTTACTTTATTGTACTTCTCTAATTCTGTATTAATTAAATTGGCATCACCAAAATACACTTCATTATTCGCTAAGCTCTCTGCAATACCTGCCATAGTTGCTTTACTATCTACTAAGTCAGTAGTAATTTGGTTTTTTACTTTTTGAAATTCACGCTCTCCCACTAAATCCAATTTTAAACCATTCACAACGCTATCCATGCTCTCTTCTAAAGTTTCTACCTTAACACCCATATTGGCAACTGTCAAAGCAATGAATAATCCATCGTCTTCATTGAAAAAAGGAACCGATTGTGCCGCTACAGCTAATTGTTTTGAATCTACCAAGGTTTTATTCATTCTAGAAGATGCTCCTCCTGATAAAATGGTAGATAAGACATTGAAGGCATAATACTCATCCCCTCCTTGCTTAGGTGCACGATAGGCATGTAATACGGCAGGTAACTGAATATTGTCATATACATTATCACGCACTTCACCACCCAAAGGAGGTTCTTTAATACTAGGTCTATTAATAGCTAATGTTCCTTTAGCAATAGGGCCAAAATAAGCCTCAATTTTTTTCTTTAATTCAGGTATATTGATATCTCCTGCAATAGATAAAACACAATTATTAGGTACATAATAAGTTTTATAAAACTGAATAAACTCCTCTAATTTGGCAGCATTTAAATGATCCATACTTCCAATAGGCGACCATTTGTAAGGATGCACTTTATAAGCTCTTATAAGAATTTCATTTAAAAAAGAACCATATGGACGGTTATCTATTCTTTGACGCTTTTCTTCTTTCACCACCTCGCGTTGAGTATTTACTCCAATTTGTTCAATTTTAGCATGCATCATACGCTCACTTTCTAACCAAAGACCAAGGTCAACTTGGTTAGAAGGAAGAAGTTCATAATAAAAAGTACGGTCTTGAGAAGTATTTGCATTTAAAGCACCACCCGCATTGGTTACATACTTATCAAACTCACCTCTTTTAATATTATCTGTTCCTTCAAATAATAAATGTTCAAAGAAATGCGCAAATCCTGTTCTTGCAGTGTCTTCATTTTTTGAACCTACATGATATAATGCTGTTACTGCCACTACAGGTGCAGAATGATCTTCATGTAAAATAATTTTTAACCCATTAGGTAAAGTATATTTTTCAAATTTGATGGTTTGGCTTTTTGCCAAAGTCCCAGTCATTAAAAAAAGACTTACCAATAGGAAGCTTCCTAATTTTTGCATACTTATGTTTTTAAAGTAAAAATGTAATGAATATACCATTGTATCAATAGCTATATTATGGAATAAAAATAACAATATTTTGAATGGGTTTAGTTTCAAATATGTTAATTTCTATAAATCTTATATTATTTTAATAAAACCTGCTTTGGTTCAACAGTAGACGCGTTAAACCAAGTAATACTAGGGTCTCGCTTAAACCAGGTCATTTGGCGTTTTGCGTAATGACGGGTGTTTTGTTGAATATTTTCAATCACTTTTTCCTTACTTATTTTGCCCTCAAAATAGTCCTTCCATTCACTATAACCTACTGTTTGTAATGCGTTTAAATGGGCAACTGCTTCTAAGCTTTTTACCTCCTTTTCCAAACCCTCTTCGACCATAGTCAGTACTCTTGCATTAATTCTCTCATACAATTCTTCCCTATCTAATTCTAAACCAATTTTCACAATTTTAAAGGGCCTCTCCACTGCTTTTTTATTTTGAAAACTAGTTATAGAAGAACCAGTTCCTAGCATTACTTCTAAGGCGCGCATTAATCGCTGCGGGTTTTTTTGCTCTCCCTTTTCCCAATACTGAGGGTCTTTTACCGATACTTCTTTTTGCAACCAGCGTAAACCTAATTTCTCATACTGTGCTATAATATTTTCTCGAATTTCAGCGTCAATAGCAGGTATTAAATCAAGGCCTTCGCAAAATGCTTTAATATACAAACCCGTTCCACCTACCATCACCACTGCCTCATTTCTAGTGAATAAATTTTCTAGTTTTTCCAAGGCCCAATTTTCATAAAAAGAGGCATTGATATTTTCATTAACAGAATGTGATGCAATAAAATGATGAGGGACTGCTTTTAATTCATCAGCACTGGGTCTGGCTACTCCAATATTCATTTCCTTGTAACACTGACGTGCATCTGCTGAAATAATTTCGGTACCTAATGCTTTGGCAAGCGCAATAGCAAAGCTTGTTTTTCCTACAGCTGTAGGACCCACCACTATGTAAACGGTTTTAGACAAAATCTTGGACTAATTTAAATTTGAAATAAAAAACGACTGTGAAATTTTACAACTAAAAAGCTTCTCCTTCGAAAAACCCAGAACCAGACTCATTATCCTGATTATTATCGTCAGCATCTTCTTCTGATGCATCATCCTGTTCTTCATCATCATCAGCACCTTTCGTGTCTTCTTCTCCTTCTTCACCAAATCCATCAGCGCCCTCATTTAAATCATACTTCTCTTCAATGTCTGCAAACTTTTCACCTAGTAAACCCTTGGTGCCATATTGCATAGGACCTACTCCTTCAATACGAGACACTAATGGATATTCTAAATTCATATCCGCATCGGCATTTTTTATAACCTGAATAAGCTCAATTAAAAAAGACCATGACTTAACAAAATCGTACTCGTAAATAAAATGCTGATTGGTATCAATGATTTCTGAACTAATGGCTGTTTCTGCCATTAACAAAGGAGGTACTTTATATTCACGATCATATACTTCTTTGCTTATCTCTCTTCCTCTTTTCCAAATATCATTGCTTCTGTAAAAAGTAGCATCATGCTTTTGGTCAAACTCAAAAGCTTTTAATATAATAGTATGTAAGTCTTGAAAATTTTGTGTGTGTTTCACCAAAACATCACGGTATATCGCATCATCCTCTTCCCAATAAACTCTAAATTTTAATACGGCCATTTTGGTATTTTGAAACGCTAAATTACTATTTTATTATAGGAAATAAGCCTAGTTTTTCAGCTTCTTTTAACATGAAGCCATAGGCTGCCTCATAGTCATTGGGAATAACCCCATCTAATATGGCTTCTCTAATAGCGTCTTTAATAATACCTACTTGTTTTGAAGGCTCAATAGCAAATAAATGCATAATCATTTCACCTGTGATAGGTGGCTGCCAGTTTCTAATACTATCTTTTTGTTCTACTTCAATTAATCTTTCTTTTACAAAATCAAAGCCTTGTAAATAACGCTTCACTTTTACCTTATTCTTACTGGTAATATCGGCAGCACATAATAACATTAAGTTATCAATATCATCTCCTGCGTCAAATAATAGTCTTCTAATGGCACTATCGGTGACTGTTTCTTTAGTTAATGAAATAGGACGCAAATGAAGGGCCACTAATTTTTGCACCATTTTCATTTTTTCATTCAATGGTAATTTCAATTGCGTAAAAATTTTAGGCACCATGCGTGCCCCCACTACTTCATGTCCATGAAAGGTCCAACCAAAACCTGTTTCAAACTTTTTAGTTTTAGGTTTTGCAATATCATGTAGTAAAGCAGCCCAACGAAGCCAGATGTCCTCACTAGTAGCTGCTACATTATCTAATACTTGCAAAGTATGTGAGAAGTTATCCTTATGTCCAATACCATCAAGGGTTTCAGCACCTTCTAATTGTAATAGAACCGGGAATATATGTTTTAATAAGCCAGCTTCTTTTAATAAGTACCAACCTTTAGAAGG
>CAIJZF010000206.1 GCA_903825095.1 uncultured Bacteroidota bacterium
AGATACTACGAACTTACAAGAATCGGTAAAGCAATTAGTGCAAATTCCAAACATTGCATCAAAGCGTTGGATATACACACAATACGATAGCATGGTAGGTGCTGCGAATACTTCTACCAATGCACCAAGTGATGCATCGGTGGTTATTGCAAAAGGAACGGGCAAAGCATTAGCAATGACAGTAGATTGTAATAGTAAATATGTTTATGCAAATCCTGAAGTGGGTGCGATGATAGCAGTTGCTGAAGCTGCAAGAAATATTGTATGTTCTGGTGGTGAGCCTATTGGAGTTACGAACTGTTTGAACTTTGGTAATCCTTATGATCCTGAAGTGTATTATCAGTTTGTAAAATCGGTAGAAGGTATGGGCGCTGCTTGTAGAAAATTCAATACACCTGTAACAGGGGGTAATGTAAGTTTCTATAATCAAAACCCCGATGGTCCTGTATTTCCTACGCCCACCATTGGTATGGTAGGTATTGTAGAAGATATGAAAAACAGAATGACCTTAGATTTCAAAAATAATGGCGATGCTATTGTTTTATTAGGTAAACAAAGAAATGATATTGGATCTTCTGAATATGTAAATAAATTAAAAGGGGTGACGCATTCTCAAGCACCCTATTTTGATTTAGAAGAAGAATTTGCATTACAACAATTAGTGAGTTCTTTAATTAAAGACCATTCAATAATAAGTGCACATGATATTAGCGAGGGCGGATTAATTATTACTTTATTAGAGTCTGCATTTTATAACAACAAAGGTTTTGAAGTCAATTCAAATGCAAGTAGTTTAAGAAAAGACGCTTATTGGATGGGCGAGGCGCAATCTAGAGTAGTAGTTTCATGTACAAGCGCACAGTTAGCAAGTATTGAAGCGGCTGCTAAGAAATTCAATATTGAATTTACTGTTTTGGGTAAAGTAACAGAAGGAAGTATAAATGTTGAGGGAGAAAATTGGGGAAGCATTGCTAGTTGGAAAAATAGTTATGATACTTCTATTGAAAATAAATTAGCTTCTTAATTCAATGACCAAACAACCCACCATAGTCATAACGGGTACTGCAGGCTTTATTGGCTCTGTGATGGTGCAGTATTTAAATGAAAAGGGGTTTACTAACTTATTATTGGTGGATGATTTTGGTGTAGAAGCAAAAAGAAAAAACTGGGAACAAAAAAAGTACACAAAGGTTATTGAGCGTCAAGCTTTTTTAGATCAACTTATAAATGATGAGCATGAAATTGATATCATTATTCATTTAGGCGCTAGAACCGATACCACTGAATTTAATTATGCTATTCACGAGGAACTGAATGTGGAATATTCAAAATCTATTTGGCAGTATGCTACTAGAAAACAAATTCCACTTATTTATGCTTCTTCTGCTGCCACTTATGGTAGTGGTGAACAAGGATACGATGACAGCCATACTATACTAGACAAATTAGTTCCACTGAACCCATATGGCGTTAGTAAGAATGAATTTGATAAATGGGCAATTGCACAAACCGAGCAACCTCCACTTTGGACAGGTTTAAAATTCTTTAATGTCTATGGTCCTAATGAAGGACATAAGGCTAGAATGGCCAGTGTTATTTTTCATGCTTTCAATCAAATCAAAGAAACCGGTTTGGTTAAATTATTTAAAAGTCACCGTCCCGATTTTAAAGACGGAGAACAACTAAGAGACTTTATATATGTGAAAGACTTAGTGAATGTGATAGGATGGATGATGCACGAGATGTTTGCTTCCAATTGGACTCCAGCTAAAAATGGTTTATATAATTTAGGAACAGGAAAGGCTAGAAGCTTTTATGATTTAGCTGCTAACACTTTTATAGCACAAGGTTTAAAGCCTAATATTGAATTCATTGATATGCCTTTGGATATTAGAGATAAATATCAATATTTTACAGAAGCCAACATGAATAAGCTTCGCAGTGCTGGTTATACAAAGCCCTTTACTAGTTTAGAAGA
>CAIJZF010000207.1 GCA_903825095.1 uncultured Bacteroidota bacterium
CCCGATTATCTGGGAGGGCTTTTTTGTTTTGTATGACTTATTTATTTAGGGTCTAATGCTTTTTTAATTCTGTCTTGTAAATCGGCATAGTGACTTTGCGTAGCGGCATCGACACTTGAACTTGCTTTTAAGTTCGCAGCTAATTTTTTCAACTGTGCTTTTGCTTCAGACACCACATCTGTATTTTCAATATCAACAGGCGCTGCTCTAAAAGGGCTTGGGGCGCTTATGCTCATTGCAGGAGGGTTGATTAAATCTTCTAATTGACTCACATAAGTCTTTTGTAAATTTCTTCTAAATACATCTGTTGGCTTTTGAGAAGTCAATTCACTAAACAATCCTTTTCTAGTATCTTCCATCATATCATGTAATGCATAAGTGGCATTACCAAAACGCGTGTAAGAAGTATTGAGTCTTAATAAGCGTCCTTTATCGAGTAAGCTTTTTAAAGTATTGGTTTGAATACTTTGAATACGCTCATTCGCAGCCGGGTTGTTTATTTTATTTAAAATAGAATAATCTAATAACCATTTAGGGGTGGTAAATAATTGTGATTGTAAAAAATTCATCGCTGCTTTTTGCATGGCTACTGGAGTAGCTGTATACACATCTCCTTGCTCTTCTACACTTTTGAATGTTTCATTTACGCCGCCAATATTTCTAGTCACATGACCCATGTATCTGTTAAACTGTATGACTAATTGCAAATACATATCACTTAAGTTCTCGTATTTATCACCTTCTTCTTTGGTCCAAGTAGGTAAGTTTACAAGAATTCTTTTTAAGTTTTTGATACCGTATTCACTAGCCACGACTGCATTATCACTTAAGTCTTCTGATTGTGCGCGTGGGTCGTTTCCAAAGCCTTCTCCACCAAACCATAAACGAGGATTGTTTTTTAGATTCTCTACAATCCATTTATTATTTAGTTTTTTATCCGCTTCAACATCACTCAGTCCAGTATAGGTATAGCCCCATTGTATGGCCCATTTATCGTAAGCACCTACATGTGGAAATAATGCATCTTGTGAAATACTATCTTCTGGTTGTGCAACATAATTAAAGCGTGCATAATCCATAATAGAGGCGGTATGTCCATTTTTAGCTATCCATTCTTTATCTCTTAATTTCTCCACCGGCGTTTTACTACTACTACCCATATTATGTCTAAGGCCAAGTGTATGACCTACTTCGTGAGAAGCTACCATGCGAATTAATTTAACCATTAAGCTATCGTCTATTATCATTTTTCTAGCATTAGGGTCGACAGCAGCTGTTTGAATCATATACCAATCGTGTTGTAGTTTCATAATATTATGATACCAACCAATATGACTTTCTAAAATTTCACCACTTCTTGGATCATGTACTTGAGGTCCGTATGCATTTTCAATATCAGAAGCAAAGTAGCGAATGACTGAATAGCGTGCATCTTCTAA
The DNA here is from genome assembly GCA_903825095.1 of uncultured Bacteroidota bacterium. The sequence continues at coordinate 1,440 of CAIJZF010000207.1, forward strand.
ACTCATGGTACTATCATTGGGCCACTCTTTTCCTTGAATAGCATTTTTCCAACCTGCTTTTTCAAAAGCAACATTCCAATCATTTACGCCTTGAATTAAACCAGCTACCCATTTCTTAGGAGTTGCAGGGTCGATATAATAGATAATAGGTTTTGCAGGCTCTACTAATATGCCTTGCTTATACTTCTCCATATCTTCTGGCTTAGGCTCTAATTTATATCTAACAGCAAAAGTTTGTTCATCTACTTTTTGTTGATCATCTGAGTAAACAGTAAAATTATCTGCGAAAAAACCTACTCTTGAATCAAACAAGCGTCTATTCATAGGAACTTTTGGAAGTAATAATATAGAAGTGTTCAATTCTAAGGTTACCGCCCCTGCATTTTGAGCAGCGGGAATACCAGGTCCACTAGGTCCAACTGATGGTCCAGCCCCTCCAGCACTTGCAGAATAGGTTTTGACTGTCCTTACTTCAATATTGGTTGGGTAGGTTTTAATGCTTTCAATATAGGATCTGTCAGAAGCCAGTCCAGATAGGCTAAAGGTTCTTTTTGCTGAACTATTCAAGCTAACTGCTTGGTTATCGCCTTTAAAAAAATCGGTCACCTCTATCACTGAGCTAGTAGAGTCCTTGCCGTAGGCTTTAATATCAAAGGCAGCTACAATGGGGTCTAGATTAGAGTTTTTAACCGCTTTAGCAATGGTTTGGGTAGAATCGGCCCTATTAATTAAGGTGACTACACGCATGAAAATTCTTTGACCTGGGCCCTTTTCAAACTGAATGGTTTGCTCATTGGCAACCTCACCTCCATATTTAGAGGCACCAGCTGCCACTTTTGTAAAACGGGTAACAGCAATTAGCTCTCTGCCTAAAAGGTTGTCTGGGATCTCGAAAAAGTACTTATCGTCTTGGAAATGAACACTAAACACCCCTTTTTGGCTAATGGCCTTCTTGGTAATGATCTCTGAAAAGGCTTTTGGGCCTGGTTTAGACGGTGCTTCTTTTTTGGGACCAGCGCTAAGGCCTGTTGTGTCCGACTTTTGTGCCAAAAGGGGTAAGAACCCTAGCAAAAGTAGTGTTGAAAAGAGGAAGTTTTTTTTCATATTATATTTTAATTAGTATTGTAAATAGGGTAGTGAATATAATTCGTTTTTGCCAACGGAAGTTAGTTTAAATAATTTTTTTAAAAATTAACATACTAAGTTTGTTTCAACCAATAAATTACTTATTTTGTAAGCCCTTAGAAACTAGTGAGCAAAGATTTTCGTTAATCTAACACATAGCTACAAGGAATAATTTCTTTAATAAATTTTTATTTAAAACCAAAAATCAATTGAATCATGGCTGAGATTAAATCAACTGCAACAGCTGCTTCTAAGAAAACAGCACAGCCGCAAGAAGGCGGAAACTTGATTGCAACTTTAGCACCAATCGTCTGTATCGTACTAGGTTATGTTATCTGGCGTTTTGTGTTGGGTAACGCAAGTAACTTTACTAACCCAGATCCTAATGGTGGATTCTGGCCTTCACACAAAGGACCAAAAGGTACATTTACAAAAATGTATGAAGGTGGTATCGTTGTACCTATTTTGATTGGTAGCTTATTAATCGTTTTAACTTTCGTAATTGAAAGATTATTAACTATTAGAAAAGCAGCAGGAAATGGTAATATTACTGAGTTCATCCGTAAAGTACAATTCCAATTAGCCAACAAAGAAGTAGACAAAGCCATTGCAGAATGCGATAAGCAAAAAGGTTCTGTAGGTAATGTAATGAAGTCTGGTTTGACTAAGTACAAAGAGATGATATCTAATACAGAATTAGATACTGATCAAAAAGTATTAAACATTCAAAAGGAAATCGAAGAAGCAACTGCTTTAGAATTACCTATGTTAGAAAAGAATTTAGTATTCTTATCAACTATCGCATCAGTAGCAACCTTATTAGGTTTGTTCGGTACGGTATTAGGTATGATTCGTTCTTTCTCTAAATTAGGAGAAGAAGGTGGTGGAGAAGCTGCACGTGAATTATCTCAAGGTATCTCTGAGGCCTTGTATAATACTGCGTTAGGTATTGGTACTTCTGCTGTCGCTATTATTATGTACAACGTCTTTACTACAAGAATTGACGGTATTACATATGGTATCGATGAGTCTGGATTTACTTTAACTCAAAGCTTCGCTGCGAACTACAAATAGTAATTACAACTTAGTAATTACAAATTAGTAGTAACAAATATTAATTAATAATTAAGGAGTCAAATCCTTAAAATTTTAAAAGACTATACAATGGGTAGAGCCAAATTGCCTCGTAAGAGTACCACCATCGACATGACAGCCATGTGCGATGTGGCCTTCCTTTTATTGTCTTTCTTTATCTTAACAACGAAGTTCAAACCTTCTGAAGCAATTGCAGTAGAAACACCAAGTTCGGTGTCTTCTAAAGTTGCTCCTAATAAGGATTTTGTATTAATTACCATAGATAAAGACGGCAAAGTATTTCTTACTATAGATGATAAGCAAAAAAGAGAAACTATTGCTAATTCCTTAAATGCAACAAGAAATTTAGGAATTGACGTAGCAGCTTTTAAAAGTGCAAACTTTGTAGGGGCCTCTTTTAGCGGATTAAAATCTTTCTTATCACTCACAGAAGAAAACAGAAAAGGAGACCAACTTCCTGGCATTCCATGTAAGGATAGTACAGATAATGAATTGATCGTTTGGATGCAAGTAGTAAACGAAGCATATGCTGGTAGCAAAATGGATCTCTTATTAAAAGGAGATAACGTTGCCAAGTACCCCGCATTTAAAAATGTACTTACTGCATTTAAGAGAAACAATATTCAGAAATTTCAAATGGTAACCAATCCTGAAAATGCACCAGCAGGTTCAGAGTTGTACCAGAAATCCATGAGTGGAGAGAAACAGGAAAACTAAATTATAAACTAATTAAAAGCTATTTACTATGGCAGAATTAGATACCTCGGGCGGGGGACATAAAAAGAAAGGACCAGGGGTCAAAAAAGGAAAAAAATTATCAACGCGTGTCGATTTGACTCCGATGGTGGATTTAGGTTTCCTTTTGATTACCTTCTTTATTTTTACCACTACCATGAGTCAACCTACAGCAATGAAGTTGATCTTGCCTGATGATAAAGTAAAACCTGAAGAGCAAAATAAAGCAAAGGAATCAGGTGCTTTAACCATCTTAATGGGAGACGATAATCATATATACTATTATGAGGGACAATTAAAGACCGATGCGTCTAATTTTCTTTCAGCTTCTTATAGTGGTGAAAATTCTATTCGTGAAGTAATCATGAAAAAGAAACTTCAAGTAAGAAGTATCGCACAAGACCCAAGTGATCCTGAAAAGGATTTAGTGATCGTTATTAAACCAAGTTCAAAATGTAGTTACAAAAATGTGATTGATATTTTAGATGAAATGTCAATCAATGTTGTAAAAAAATATGCACTAGTAGATGTTTTTGACATTGAAGAACAACTGGTTCAAAAATCGGACGCGAACGCAAAATCTTCTAGCAATTAAAAGCATTTAAAAATGGACATAAATAAAATATTAACCGCCAATGTACTTGACCTCATTTTTGAGGGAAGGTTTAAGGAGTATGGTGCTTATGAGCTAAGAATAACATACAATGATCGTCTTAAAAAGGCTTTAATTGGTATGTTCGCTGTAACACTTTTATTGGCAGGCGGCGCTATCTGGTCTAATTCTGCAAAGAAAGCGAAGACTGAGATAGTAGTTACTGATGTTTCTTTGACAGATGTGACCCAAGAGAAAAAGCCACCTCCACCTCCACCTCCTCCGCCAAAGCAAGAACCACCAAAAGTGGAAATGGCGAAGTTTACACCTCCTAAAATCGTAAAAGATGAGGAAGTGAAAAAAGAAGATGAGATTAAAGAAGTAGAAAAATTAGAGGATGTAAAAATAGGATCTGTAGATCAAAAGGGTATCAAGGATGATGGATTGGTTGCCCCATCTGAATCTACAGTAGCTCCACCAGCAGAAGAAGAGACTGATAAAATTTTTACAGTAGTGCAAATCCCAGCTGAATTCCCTGGAGGACAGCAAGGATGGATCCGCTACTTGGAAAGAACTTTAAACAGAGACTTACCTGTTGAAAATGGTGCACCTGCTGGAAAATATTCTGTAGTAGTTTCTTTCGTCGTAGCAAGAGATGGTTCTATCAGTGATGTAAAATCTGAGAACGATCCTGGATATGGCACAAAGGATGAAGCTGTACGTGTAATTACTAGAGGTCCAAAATGGAAGCCAGCCGTTCAGAATGGTCGTAATGTAATTTACCGCCATAGACAAGCCATTGTGTTTGTCGTATCTGAAGACTAAGCATTTTCTACAATAAGATAATTAAAAAGCCTTCTTCCGTTTATTCGGGAGGAGGCTTTTTAATAGTATAAAGTTTACCTTTGTTTTCTATGCGCGAAAATTTAAGTACTTGGAATGATACCATTGTAGCACTTGCTTCTGCTCCAGGATTAGGGGCTATTGCAGTTATTAGACTTAGTGGGTCCAAATCCATTGAACTAGTAGCCGCTGTATTTTCAAAAAAGAACCTAGGTTCAAAGGCTTCACATACTGTACACTTTGGCAAAATTATTGATGGCTTACAAGTCATAGATGAAGTAGTGGTTACTTTATATAAAGCACCTAAGTCTTATACAGGCGAAGAGGTGGTTGAGATATCTTGTCATGGCTCGCCCTTTATACAAGACTCCCTGCTACAATTATTTATTTTAAAAGGAGCAAGATTAGCAAAGCCAGGTGAGTTTACCCAACGTGCCTTTTTAAATGGCAAACTAGACTTAACACAAGCAGAAGCAGTGGCCGATTTAATTGCTAGTAATACAGAGGCTTCTCGCAAAACAGCTTTATATAATTTAAAAGGTGGCTTCTCTTCCGACTTACAAGTAATGCGTGAAAAATTAATAAAGTTTTCTGCACTTATAGAATTAGAATTAGATTTTTCTCAAGAAGATGTAGCCTTTGCTAATAAAAAAGAATTAGAAAAATTAGTGTCGCAATTACAATTAAAGACACAGTTATTGTATGATTCTTTTAAATTAGGCAATGTGATTAAAAATGGAGTGCAGGTAGCCATTGTAGGAAAACCGAATGCTGGGAAATCGACCTTACTAAATACTTTATTAAACGAGCATAGGGCATTGGTAAGTGAAATACCTGGCACTACGCGAGACACAGTGGAAGAATATTTAACTATTGAAGGGGTATTGTATAAACTTATTGATACGGCTGGTATTCGTAGCGCTACTGCTGATGTTATTGAGCAAATGGGTATTGATAAGAGTATTGAAAAAATTGCGCAGGCCGATATTGTCATTGCTTTATTTGATGCAAGTACTACTTCAGCTCAACAAATTATAGATTGGCAGACCGCTATTGGGAATGATAAAATGATACTAGTGGGTAATAAGGTAGACCTAGGTATTGACCCTTCTTTGCAAAACAATGAAGCTTTGAAAGATATTGTTTTTATTGGAGCCAAGGATAAGAAAAATATTGAAGCGCTTAGAGCCGTCTTAACACAAAGAGTAGTAGGCGATGGACTGAATAAAGAAGGCACCATTGTTACCAATGCTAGACATGCCACTGCACTTAAGAAATTATTATATGCCTTGGTGGATATAGAAACGGGACTTGCTAATAATGCTACTGGGGATTTGCTGGCCATTGATATTAATCAAGCCTTACATTATTTGGGCACTATTACTGGGCAAATAACGAATGAAGACCAGCTAGATTTTATTTTCTCTAAGTTCTGTATTGGGAAGTAATTACAACTACTGCGCTGTATCTACTTTTATATTTTCTTGCTTTGCATAAAAAATAGTTGCAGCCATTAAAGTGGAGTCAAGCTGTATTTTCATTTTCTTACTATCGAAATAATTATGAATTCTTCTCATAGGAGAAATAATTTTATTATTGATATTCGCTTCGTATCTCAACATAGTGCTATCTCCACCTGCATCAATAGCGGAATAAGTTACAGGCCCTGACATTTCATTGAGCGTATACATACATTTAATGGCAGATAAAAAAGATTCATGTACTTCCAATTTCCCCTGTTTTAATATAAAAGTATGGTCATTGATAGAGTCATGAGGCATCCACTTGTCCCAGTATTGAATACTCATAAAAGCATTGGTGACTAAATTACCTGGTTGACGCACAAAACTGGTATTGCTTACTACAATTTTATTAGGGATAATCAAATACACCAATATCACAAAAAAGGTGACAGAAACAGCTAAAAAAAGTTTAATGTATTTCATAGGTTTTAATGACTTAACTATACAAAAGTACTAAATAGCAGTAGGTTTACTGCAAAATTACGAACCTATATATAAATAATTTCAAATAAGGGAGTTGAATTTTTGCCCTCATTTATAAAATCTCTATTTTTGACCGCTTCGTAAAAATCATCAAATGCTTTGTTAATGAACTTGTGTATAAGAAATAAATTTTTGGTATTCGTTTTTTCAATTCTTGGTTTTAATGCGCAATTGAAAGCGCAAGGTTGTGTAGCCATTAGAACGGTTGGGGGTTTAAATACCATGGAGCACTCTATGATGAATGGGATGATGCATGGTATGATGCATGATAGTAGTGCTCAAAAAATGGTGGAACCCAAATGGGATCTAAATATTAGCGGCCGTTATTTTAAATCCTATAAACATTTCAATGGTACTGACGAACAAACCCAAAGAGTGGAAGAAGCCACCGACGTTAGAAATTTTAGTCGTACCATGGACATTGCCTTGGTAGGAAAAATAAATGATAAATGGAGTCTTGGTTTTGATCTACCACTTGTATACAATGAAAGAAGTTCTTTGTATGAGCATCTGGGAAGTACAAAGGGCAATCCACGTTTTTCTACTTTTTCACAAGGCATTGGTGATATAAGAGTTACTGCATATAAATGGATCATTGCACCTAAGCCTGGCGCGAAGGGTAATCTATTAGGAGGCATTGGCCTTAAAATGCCAACG
>CAIJZF010000208.1 GCA_903825095.1 uncultured Bacteroidota bacterium
TCTCATACCAAAAAAGCTCAAACTTATAATAAAGCATTGTTTCATGTAATGATGGATAAAAACATAACACTTATTGACTATGAATGCTTAGAACATGAAGACGGACAAAGACTTATTGGTTTTGGATTTTTTGCAGGTATTGTGGGAGCGCATAATGGTATTATGGCCTATGGTAATAGAACCAAAGAATTTAAATTAAGTAGAGTAAAAGAAGTCAAAGATTATATGGAATTAGTGCATACTTATTTTGGTTTAAAACTACCCAATATTAAAATTGCCATTACAGGTTCTGGTAGAGTAGCCCATGGTATTTTAGAAATTATGAATTTAATGGACGTTCAACAAGTGGAGCCCGATGAATATACCAGCAGAGAATACGCGTACCCTGTTTACGTGCATTTGAAAGGAGGAGATTTGTATAGACATAAGACCACTAATACTTACGACAGAAATGATTTTCATGCGCATCCTGAAAACTACCATTGTTTATTTACAAATTATTTGAAGCATACCCATATACTTATGAATGGTATTTATTGGGAACCAGGTATAGCGCCTTTATTTACTATGGACGATTTAAAAGAAGACGATTATGCTTTAACCACTATAGCCGATATTACCGACGATGCCCATGGAAGCGTGCCTTGTAATTTAGGCGATTCAAGTTCGGAGGATCCTGTGTATGGAGTAAATGTAACCACTGTTGAAAAGACTGCCCCTTATATGCATAATGGCATTGATATAATGGCGGTGGGTAATTTACCCAATGAACTTCCCCGTGATGCTAGTAGGTATTTTGGAGAACAACTTATTAAATATGTAATCCCCGATTTATTGAAGGGAGGTAATAAAATTATAGATGGAGCTACCATGCTTGATAAGGGAAAGCTGACCCAAAACTTTTCTTACTTAGAGGATTATTCAAAACATTAATTTTGAAATAGTTTCCTTTATTAAACTATATAGAGTTAAGTTATTATAAATGCAAGTAATAATCCTTTAGTAGTTCGGTAAAGGCAGTTGAGTAAGTTTTATCTGCATTTTTAATCACTATTTTATTTCTTAGTACTGAATTCTCTTTATCTGGTGTGTTACTATTTTTTTGAAAATGCAAAAAGGATCTAAAAGGTAAATGCTTGGCATCGTTATACACTAATACCTCTTCCCTTAAATACAAATGACTTGCTTCTGCTAATTTTTGCATGGTATAAGCGCGTAGGGTAGGTACTAAAACAAAAAAATGGCCTTCCTCTTTTAATAAGGAGGATGAATTTTCTACTAAACTTGTCCAACTTAATTCAGTACTATGGGCAGCCTTGTTTTTATTCTTATCTGGAGACTTTAAATCTCCTTCGTAAAAAGGAGGGTTTGTTATTATAATATCAAATAGCTTTTTCTCATCTGCAGCAGCCATTAAATTGGCTGTATAGTCTTGAATAGAATCATTTACCAAGTTTAAGCGGTCACTCCATTTACTTATACTAAAATTTGAACTAGCTTCTGCAGCGGCTTGGGATTCAATTTCTACAGCAGTAATTTTTGTATTATTCTTATGCGTTACCTGGGCTAATATAAGGCTTAATAAACCAGTACCCGTGCCAATGTCTACTATTGAATGGGCCGTTTCTAAAGAGGGTTGTTTGGCCACCCAGGCCCCAAACAAACATGCATCAGTACATACTTTCATTGAAGTATGCTGCTGATGCACGATAAATTCTTTACACTGAAAAAAGGGATTAGCCATTATTCTGCACTCAAGCTAGCTCCTAAATATTCTTTATTTAATCTAGCAATGTTCGCTATAGAAATTTCTTTAGGACAAGTGGCTTCGCAAGCACCTGTGTTGGTACAAGAACCAAATCCTTCTTTATCCATTTGCGCCACCATATTTAATACACGTGATTTTCTTTCTGGAGCACCTTGTGGAAGTAAAGCTAAGTGAGAAACTTTCGCACTTAAAAATAACATTGCTGAACTATTCTTACATGCTGCCACACAAGCACCACAACCAATACACATGGCAGCGGCAAATGCGTCATCTGCATTTTGTTTTTCAATAGGAAGGCTATTGCCATCTACTGCATTACCTGTATTCACACTAATATATCCACCTGCTTGAATAATTCTATCAAAAGCAGAACGGTCAACGGTTAAATCTTTTACAATAGGGAAGGAGTTCGCTCTCCATGGTTCAATCACAATAGTTTCGCCATCCTTGAAGGCGCGCATATGCAATTGACAAGTTGTATTCGCCTGCCAAGGACCATGTGGCTTCCCATTAATATATAATGAACACATACCGCAAATACCTTCTCTGCAATCGTGATCAAAGGCTACAGGGTCGCCCCCTTCGGTAATTAATTTTTCATTTAAAATATCCAGCATTTCTAAAAAAGACATTTCATCTGAAATACCTGCAACATCATAAGTAACAAATGCACCTTGTGCATTGGCATTTTTTTGACGCCAAACTTTAACTTTTAAATTCATTGTATTTTGAGACATAGCTAAAAAATTATTCTGTAAATATTTTGTGTTAGTGTGGTTTTCTTAATAAAAGTTCAATACTTATTTATAGTTACGTTGACTTGGTTTAATCACTTCGTACTTTAATTCTTCTTTATGTAATTGCCATTCGTGCTCTCCTTTATTTTCCCAAGCAGAAACAAACATAAAGTTTTCATCGTCTCTTAAAGCTTCTCCTTCTGGTGTTTGGTATTCTTCTCTAAAGTGACCTCCACAGCTTTCTTCTCTTGTTAAAGCGTCAATACACATTAACTCACCAAGTTCAATAAAGTCGGCTACACGGTTGGCTTTATCTAATTCAGGATTGTATTCGTTTATTTCACCAGGTACTCTTAAATCAGACCAGAATTCTTTTTTCAAAGCTTGTACATCTGCAATAGCTTGTTTTAAACCTGCCGCATTTCTTGACATTCCACATTCGTTCCAGATAATTTTACCTAAACGCTTATGGAAACTTTCTGCAGTTTGTTTACCATTGATATTTTTCAATGATGCAATTCTATCGGCAACTTTTTTAGCGGCTTCTTCAAAAGCAGGGTGTGTTGTTGGAATAGCTGCATTGTAAATTTCATCGGCTAAATTATTACCCACTGTATAAGGGGCTACAAAATAACCATCGGCTAAACCTTGCATTAAGGCACTTGCACCTAAACGGTTGGCTCCATGGTCGCTAAAGTTAGCTTCGCCTAATGCATATAAACCTGGCACTGTTGTTTGTAATTCATAATCTACCCATAAACCACCCATGGTATAATGCACGGCTGGGTAAATACGCATGGGCACTTCGTAAGGGTTTTCTCCAGTGATTTTTGCGTACATATCAAATAGGTTGCCATATTTTTCTTTCACCACTTCTTTACCCATAGCAATTATTTGCTCATGAGAAACATTAGATAGACCTTGTTTGCTTACTTCAATCTTACCATATCTTTCAATAGCCGCTGCATAATCTAAATAAACTGCTTGCTTAGAAGTACCTACGCCATAGCCCGCATCACATCTTTCTTTAGCAGCACGAGAGGCTACGTCACGAGGCACTAAGTTTCCAAAAGCAGGGTAGCGACGCTCTAAATAATAGTCTCTTTCTTCTTCAGGTATTTCATTGGCTTTTCTTGTCTCGCCTAAATTTTTAGGCACCCATATACGTCCATCATTTCTTAATGATTCAGACATTAAGGTTAATTTGGATTGATGATCGCCACTCACTGGAATACAGGTAGGGTGAATTTGTGTAAAGCAAGGATTGGCAAAATAAGCTCCTTGTTTATGCGCTTTCCATGCAGCTGTAACATTTGATCCCATTGCATTAGTAGATAAATAAAATACATTACCATATCCACCTGAGCATATTAACACCGCATGTCCAAAATGTTTTTCTAATTCACCAGTAATTAAATTACGGGCTATAATACCTCTTGCTTTTCCATCTATTTTTACAATGTCTAACATTTCATGTCTTGCATGCATGGTAACATTGCCTAGAGCTACTTGACGCTCTAATGCTTGGTAGGCACCAATTAATAATTGTTGACCTGTTTGACCTGCAGCATAAAAAGTTCTTTGAACTTGTGTACCACCAAAACTACGGTTGCTTAATAATCCACCATATTCACGTGCAAAGGGAACACCCTGTGCTACACATTGATCAATAATATTCGCACTCACTTCTGCTAAACGGTGCACGTTCGCTTCACGCGCACGGTAGTCACCTCCTTTAATTGTATCATAAAATAATCTGAAAACACTATCACCATCGTTTTGATAATTCTTAGCAGCATTAATTCCACCTTGTGCAGCAATGCTATGTGCACGACGAGGAGAATCTTGAAAACAAAATGCTTTTACTTTATAACCTAATTCGCCCATGGCAGCAGCAGCTGAAGCGCCTGCAAGTCCAGTGCCCACAATAATGACTTCCATTTTTCTTTTGTTGGCAGGGTTTACTAGTTTACAATGTCCTTTGTAATCGACCCATTTGTCATCTAGTTTTCCGGAAGGTATTTTAGCGTCTAACATATTTAATCTTTTATCTATCGTTTAGAATATATTTTATTTTGAATTTTTAATTTACCCAATGTAAATAAAAACTAATAGGCATTAAAGCAAATGCTAATGGAATAATAATAGCAAAGCCATAACCTATGGAGCTAATCATTGTGTGGTATCTTTTATTATGCACTCCAATCGTTTTGAAAGCACTTTGAAAACCATGTGCTAAGTGATAGCCTAATGAGATACAAGAAATTACATAAAATAAAACCACCCAAACATTTTGGAAAGTGTCTTGCATCACTGCATATAAATTATGTACTACAAAGCCATTGCCTAAATCCATTTCAGCAACACCTGTAATTCTTGAAGGAATCCAAAAATGTTTCCAGTGTATAATGAAAAACATAAGAAGTATAGTTCCTAAAATGGCCATGCTTCTACTATACCATTTACTACCTTTTGAATAATTTACTTCATAGCCCACTTTTCTTTTGCTTCTATTTTCTAAGGTTAGCATATAGCCTTGTATGATATGTAGAAAAATACCTAAGAAAAGTCCAATTTCTAAAATTCTAGGCACTACAAAACTTCCCATAAAATGAGCCGCTTTGTTGAACATGACGCCGCCGTCCATTGCCCAAATACAAGCATTTAATCCTGCATGCACCACTAAGAATAAGACTAAGAAAATACCCGTGAAAGCCATTACTAATTTTTTCCCCACGGAGGATGTAAACATTTGCTTAAAGGTCATAATAAGATGTATTTTAAATCGATGCAAAGTTAAGTACGAATTGCGAGCTTAGAATAATTCGTTCCATGATTTTTCCTATATTTTATAAATTATTAAAACAAGTCCTTCAAAAGGCCCCTTTAGATAAGTTATTCACCACTTGTATAAAAATTGAGCCGTGAACATATATTGACTTAATTTTATACCATGATTAAAGTGCTTACTATACTTTGGAATAGCTTCAAAATGGCCTTGGGAGAATTAAAAGCCAATAAGCTAAGAACCTTTCTTTCCTTATTCGGTATCACCATTGGAATCTTTTGTATTATTGGGGTTTTGGCCACCATTGATAGTTTACAATCAAAAATCAAAAGCGATTTATCCAGTTTTGGAAACAATTCGGTCTATATCGATAAATGGGATTATTCCGGAGGCCCAGAATACCCTTGGTGGAAATTTGTTAAGCGTCCAAGTATGAAAATGGAGGAAATGGAGTTCGTTAAAAAGAAGAGTACACTGGCATCCAACATGGCTTTTGTGATGCAAACCCAAGAGTCTTTTTCTTATGAGGATAATATATTAAAAGGCGTTAATATATACGGTATAACACCTGAGTATAAAAATATACAATCTTTTAATATTGGCTATGGTAGGTTTTTAAGTGAATCAGATTTTACGCGTGGAGTACCTTTTGTAGTTATAGGATATAAAGTAGCAGAGGAATTATATGGCAAGGCAGATAAAGGAGTGGGTAAAACCATTACCTACAAAGGCCGTAAGCTTTTAGTGATAGGCGTAATTGAAAAACAAGGTTCTGCTATTATTAATGGATATGACTATGATAAAAGTACCATTGTTACCCATAATTATATGGCATCGGTTTATAATCCAGATAATTTAGGACCCGTTATTATGGTACAACCTAAACCAGGCATTACGTCCAAGGCATTGCAAGAAGAATTAACAGGCATTATGCGTCAAATTAGAAAACTAAGTCCTACGCAGGAAGATAATTTCACCTGTAATGATGTTGCCCAATTTAAAGACCAAGTGGAAAGTGTATTTGGTGCCGTAAATCAAGGAGGCTGGGCTATTGCAGGACTTTCTTTAATAGTGGGTGCATTTGGTGTGGCCAATATTATGTTTGTAACTGTGAGAGAAAGAACCAGTCAAATTGGACTGAAAAAAGCAATAGGTGCCAAAAGTTCTTCTATATTATATGAGTTTTTATTAGAGAGTGCATTTTTGTGTATTATAGGTGGGCTAGTGGGTTTATTTTTAGTTTGGATGCTCACACTAGCACTAAGTTCATTCCTTCCATTTGCGATCACTATCGCACCTAGTATTATTTTTCTAGCCTTTAGTATTTGTATTATTTTAGGGGTGGTTTCAGGTATTATTCCTGCCTCCATTGCAGCTAAAATGAATCCAGTAGAAGCCATTAGAACTAAGTAATATTCGTATTTTTTTAAGCTTTATCTTCGTGGGGTGAATACAAAACCCATTACAATATTAGCTATAGAGTCTTCCTGCGATGAAACCGCAGCCTCCGTTATTGTGAATGGAAAAATCCTTTCCAATTTTATTGCCAATCAAACCGTGCATGAAAAATTTGGTGGGGTAGTACCAGAACTAGCCAGCAGAGCTCATATGGAAAATATTGTGCCGGTGGTAGACGCCGCTTTAAAAAAAGCCTTCCCTGAAAATACACCTACAGAAAGTTTAGAAAAATTAGATGCTATTGCTTTTACGCAAGCCCCTGGTTTAATTGGTAGTTTATTAGTGGGTGCACAATTTGCAAAATCTTTAGCGCTGGCATTAAATAAACCTTTAATTGCTGTGCATCATATGCAAGCACATGTACTGGCGAATTTAATAGACGATCCTAAACCAAGTTTTCCATTTTTATGTTTAACAGTGAGTGGAGGACATACACAAATTGTAAGATGTAATAGCGCTTCTGAAATGATTATACTAGGTGAAACCATTGATGATGCTGCAGGAGAAGCCTTTGATAAAATTTCAAAACTTTTAGGACTGCCTTATCCTGGTGGGCCTTTATTAGATAAATTAGCACAGAAA
>CAIJZF010000209.1 GCA_903825095.1 uncultured Bacteroidota bacterium
CCCTATTTTATTATATAAAGAATTAGTAAGACTACATAAAGAAGAAGGTTTAAGTTTTAAAAATGTAGTGACCATTAATTTAGATGAATATTATCCTATTGAAAAGTCGGCATACCAAAGTTATTGGAGCTTTATGCACCGTCACTTATTTGATTTAGTAGATATAGATCCTAAAAATATTCACCTACCCAATGGAGAATGGACAAAAGAGAATTTAAAAGAATCTTGTATCAGCTACGAGCAAACTATTGAAAAAACAGGCGGCATTGATTTACAAATATTAGGTATTGGTAAAAATGGTCATATTGGTTTTAATGAACCAGGTTCTAGTTTTCATTCCAAAACAAGAGTCATTCATCTAGACCAACAAACTAGAATTGCCAATACTTACGAGTTCCATGATTTAAACAAAGTACCTAAACTAGCTATTACCGTGGGTATTAGTAGTATCATGAAGGCCAAGAAGATTGTTTTACTAGCTTGGGGCGATAAGGCTTCTATTGTTGCTAAATCTATTGAAGGAGATGTGACTGAACAAATACCTGCCAGCGTTTTACAAAATCATGATGACTGTACTTTTGTAATTGATGAAATGGCAGCTTCTGATTTAACTAGAAATAAAGCACCCTGGTTAACAGGTTCTAACGAATGGACACCTCAAATGATTAAAAGAGCGGTGATAAGCCTAGCCTTAAAATTAGGCAAGACCATTCTTAGTTTAACAGCAGACGATTACAAAGAGAATAGTTTATCCGATTTATTGGTTTTAAAAGAATCGGTATACGATATTAACTTGCAAGTATTTTATATGTTGCGCGACTCCATTACTGGTTGGCCAGGTGGAAAACCCAATGCAGTAATACCTGCGCATCCAGAGCGTAGCGCACCTCACCCTAAAAAAGTATTGATATTCTCTCCCCACCCCGATGATGATATCATTAGTATGGGTGGAACATTTATGCGCTTACAAGAACAAGGACATGATGTGCATGTGGCTTATCAAACTAGCGGAAATATTGCAGTCACCGATGAATTCGTTACGCGCTTTTTAGATTTTGCTGTAGGGTTTGAAGACTTATTCGGTATAGATAATAAAAAGAGTCAAGAAATTTTAACCAATGCGCGTCAATTTTTAGCAGACAAACAATCTACGCATTTAGATACCGCAGAAATTAGAGCTATTAAAGGTTTAATTAGAAGATGTGAAGCAAAAGCCACTTGCAGATATGTAGGCTTGAAAGATACCAACTATCATTTCTTAGACTTACCTTTTTATGAAACAGGTGCCATTGATAAAAAACCAATGAGCGAATTAGATATTAGAATTACCATGGACTTACTGAATGAATTAAAACCTCATCAAGTATATTGTGCAGGAGACTTAGCCGACCCACATGGTACCCATAAAGTTTGTTTAGAAATTATATTTGAAAGTTTACGCAGGTTAAAAGCTGCTGGTGAAACTTGGGTGAAGGATTGTTGGGTTTGGTTATATAAAGGTGCATGGCAAGAATGGGATGTATCCGAAATTGAAATGGCAGTACCTATGAGCCCCGATCAAGTATTGAAAAAGAGATTTGGTATATTTATACATCAGTCACAAAAAGACAGTGTTCCTTTCCAAGGCAGCGATTCAAGGGAATTCTGGCAAAGAGCTGAAATTAGGAACGCCAATACAGCCGACTTGTATGCAAGTCTAGGATTAACCAAATACGCTGCTATTGAGGCATTTGTGAGATGGCATTATTAGATTCTAGCCCTTATTTAGGGTTTTTACTTGGGTAAAATGGGATTTTAAAGTATATTTGCAACCCCTTTAACTAGGGAAATGGCTGCGTAGCTCAACTGAATAGAGTACCTCACTACGGATGAGGGGGTTTTAGGTTTGAATCCTAACGCGGTCACCAAGCCTTCTCGATTTATCGGGGAGGCTTTTTTAATCAAATAAGCTTTTCAAATTTTCTGAAAATTTGCGACCTAAAGAAGTAGACAAAGAGAATTCAATTGTCTGAGGTCTTAGGTTAGAGGTAGTTAAGCTATTACTATAAATATCATAAGTAAGCCCTATTTTATATTTATTGTACATTAAACCTACATAGGGTATTACCGCATCTTTATTTCTATAAAAGCATCCAAAATAAGCTCTATTCATCTCATTACTAAGAGGTACACCTACAGCGGCTCCAGCATAAAAAAATTCTTTCTCTAATCTATTTTGATAGTCAGCATGGAATAAAATGGTTTTATCATCTTCTAGTTGGTATTCTAAATTTAACAAAGCTGAAAATTGATAATTTTGATTGGGTTCATTACTAATAATGGTATTGATAGTTCTATTTACCAGAAATTCACTGGCTCCTATTTGGAAAAAACTTTTTTCAGATTGAAACCCATATATAAAACCTGCATTGGTGGTATACTTAGTGGGATACTTACTTATGGCCTCTAAACTGGAAGGATTAAAAAGTCTACCGGAATAATATTGATCTCCAAAACTTAAAAGAGACGCATCTAAAGTACGAGTTAAAACAGAATACCCAATCCCTAAGGCAAAATAAGATGTTTGTTTTTTATTGAAAAAAATTCGATAAGCCAAACTATTAGAAATTGAATTAGTTTGCAAAATACCATTTAATACTTTTTCTGAGACTGCTTGTATACCATACCCAAAACTATTGTTAGGACTTTCGTCAATTTTAAAAAAACCGAAGTCAACTGCAGCGCCCGCAGTGTAAAAGGGATCACCTACTCCCGCATATTGAGTTCTAAAAAAACTTTGAAACCTATTATTCAAACCAAAACCCACAGCCGCAGGGTTAAAAAATTGAGTAGACATAAACCCTTGCGAATTATAGGGCGTTTGCGTATATCCTACCTTTAGGTAAGAGTTGAAGAATATAAAAAGTAGGTATATATATTTTTTCTTCATTTATCTTAATAAAATAAAGGAACCCGTTTTTGAAACAGGTTCATCTTTATAAGTTATATAGCTTATAAAATAAGTATAGGCATCCATTTCCTGGGGAATACCATTCATATTACCATCCCATCCTTGATTTAAATTAGTTGTTTGAAAAACTATATTTCCCCACCTATTAAAAATTTTTAAAAAGTGAAACACCTTTAATCCTGCCCCGTATTCAATTTTAAGTATATCATTTAAATTATCATTATTAGGTGTAAATGCTTTAGGGATAGATACTGCCACTAAATCTGAAACGTCCATTTTATATATGTCTTCTACCTTACAAGCCGTTAATACTTCAGTTCTTGTCAAAGTATAATTAATAGACTTATTACTTCTAAATAAAGGATGTTCAATGGAAGTATTACTTAAATAAGTGGATGGATACCATTCAAACTGAGTATATCCAGGATCTTTTCTTAAGGGAGTAAGAACGGTATCGATATCTGCTAAAACAAACAAAGTAAAAGTGGAAGGCAAAATGGGTGAAACCACTTTCACCGAATCTCCTTGTATAAATTGTTCATATTTAGGACAATAGTCATTCGTGATAGCTAATTTTATAATATAGGAACCAGTGGCAGCATAAGAATGATTAATGGCTTTTGCTTTATCAAATATTTTGGTATCACCAAAATCCCACTTAAAATAAATATTCTTAGCATCATTAGCATTTGTATTTAATGCCAAGGGGGTATTAATGCAAATAGTAGGGTTATAACTTAGTGTATATTTAGGAATGACTAATTTTCTGATATAAATAGGATCTGATAATAGTGAATTACACTGCCCGTCATTTACTTTTAATTTATAGACCCCTTCAGTCATAGTAGAGAATGTATCTATTTTACTTGCAAATAATATCGCATCATTTAGCATCCAATTAAACAAATAGTTTCCTTCCCCTTTCAAAGTAACAGGATCTTCATTGCATATAACAGTATCTTTTGCTTTTAATATGGCCGTTGGAATTGCTTTTACTTCTAGTAATTTCAAATTATCATAATCATAAGTACATTGTTTAATATCTTTTGCAGTAACAGCAATTTTTACATTTCCAGCGTTTACCCCATTTAAAACATTAGTATTAAAAACAGCAGCAGCATTATCAGTTTTCCATTGATAAGAAAAAGGGCCTAAGCCTCCTTGCATTGACGCCCTGAAGGAGAGCGTATCAAACATACAAGCATAGTCTTTATTGGAAGAGATTGATATTCCAGTAGGTGGTGGAACAATGACAATTGAGGTTGCAGTATCATCTGCGCAAATTCCTCCTGAATACGCCATGATCTTTATAGTAAAATTCATTTTCCCAGGGTATTCAAAGTTTTTATATAAATGTTTGTAAGATTTATCAAAACTTGGATTTTGATCTACAGTGGTATCAGCTAAATTCCTATCATAATCCCAAAATATAATCATCTTACCAATACTACCTATATCTACAGTAGACTTATTCATTATCTCCACTTCTTTATTGGAACATAAAGCTGTGTCATTTAAAACTTTAAAATTAGCATTGGGGAAAGTACCATTCACGGTAAAGAGCACTGAGGTTGAAGATATACAGCCTGCTATACTAGTTACTTCTAAAGAAACTTTGTAATCGCCGGTATTAAGATATCTATGTTTAGGGTTTTGAATAGTATCAGTATTAGAACTACCCGTATTGGAGGCATCCCCAAAATTCCATTTGTATTTAAAATTATTAGATAAGTCTGCAATTTTGGTAGTATCCTTAAATTGTGCAAAGGGGTCTAATAAACAAACTTCAGGTAAGATAAATCCTACAGCTGGAATAGGATTATTTTTTATGATTTGGCTTTGTTTGGCAATACAGCCGTTTTCTGTAATAACCGCTAATGACACTGTATAACTTCTTAAAGAATCGAAGGAATGGACTACCGATTTTTTTGAAATATCTATGGTATCTACTGAGGAATAGTCACCAAAATTCCAAGCCAACTGTTTTAATACAGCAGCCCCTCTAGCAGTTGAGGAATCGGTAAAAGTTATTTCTTGTTGCTGACACTTGAAGGCAGAAGTTCCAAAAATTACTTTTGGAAGACTATCAATTAAAATCTCTTTAGAAATAGTATCACTTATACAACCCACATCATTTATGACAAAATAATTAATTACATATTTACCCGCCCTATTGGGCAAGAATTTAAAAGATTTAGCATTCCCTTGGACGCCCCCTTCCACATTCCAAATAAAAGAACTCAAGCTTCTATCTTCCGAGGCTAATAAAGTGTTATCATTTAAAGTAACTGAGTCTGAAATACAGTGTGAAGTAATAATCTTATTATCTACCTTAGGAGCACTGGTCACCAATAAATCAAAATTTAATTGCTGTTCCCCACTACATCCATCTGCTGTTGGATTATTTACAATGAGCTCAATATTATAAGTGCCCACTGAATCGTATTTGAGCTTCGCTTTTAAAGTAAATTTATATACCAATTTACCTGTCACAGATATATAAGAGGAATCAGCTACAGGAGCATTATCAATAATGGTATCATATTTAGGTACCACCCATTTTAAGGATAAGGGTATATAAGGTAAAGTTATGGAAGGTGTAAAAACCGTGCCCTTACAAGTAATAGGAAGTTGAACCGTTGCATACTTATTCTCGACAGTCAACTGTTGATTCAAATCTCTCACATTGGCCCCAGCGTTATATCCATAGGATTCAACATTACCAAAACCATAAGCAATACATATAAATCCTGAATCACAAACAATTCTATGAGAGGGTGAAGTATTTGTTGAGCTAGTTACATCTTCTTGAATAAAAGAGTAACCAGTAGTACCCATGAGTTTAGGTGTTGCCGTTGGAGCAGCCCCATCTATTTTTAAAGAACTAAAGGCATTTGTTTTATATATTATATTTAAAAAATGACTTGTAATATTTGTATTGGGTGGTGTCAAATCTCTTCTAGCGGACATAACAGTGATATCATTTAATGTTTGCTCAATAGGATTTAAAGCAATCATTTCAGGATCTCCTGCATTAGAACCATCGCATACCATGGTAATAAAATACTGTAAAACACTAATGGGCTTATCCGAATAGATATCTCTATAAGTATTATCTCCGTTAGTGCTTATTTCATAAAAAGAGTTATTGATTAGTGTAGAAGGATTTAATGCTGCCCCATTTACATATACCGGAGTGGCAGGGTCTTGCACTAAAATTCTAAATAAATCATATTTCCTATTTATGGAAGGAGATGTAAAATAATGCTTCCCCCATGAACTTGTTGGAAATAACTGTTGGTATAAATTATCACCACTGCCTGCTGTACTACAACCCATGGCTGTCCATGTAGACCCCGCATACACAGCAATTTTTTTACAAGTCAAAGTGGAAGTTGCCACTGACCGTATTTTGGTTCCTGTTAAATCTTCAAAACTTTGAAACTGATAAACATCTCCTTTATTTAATAAAGTATCAAATGTAACATTGGCTAAATGACGATTATTGTAATCTGAATTGGTGGGTGTTATTTCTACATTGGTACCATCTTCAGTGGCTATAATTTCAAATTGAGTATTGTGCTGTTGCTCTGCACTAGCTCCTGTGGTGGGTACTATATTACCTGTTGATTTATAGGTAGCTACCACATATTCACGACCTAAAACTTTAGTAGGAAGTACTAAGGAAGAACCTGAACGTGCAGAGTTTAATATATGAGAATACACCACTACCGGGTTTTGACTCTTGATATGAATACCCTTATTGATACCAATGACCTCTAATTGACTTAGATTATTATTAGTTAAATAAGCATCTGCATTGCTTAGAGGACTTGTTGTAGATAATTGCACTACCGTAACCTGATTGGCTACGACAGTAAAATCGGTTGATTTCCCATTCACTGAAACTGTTCCACTGGTATTCACACTGGAAGTAATATATAAAGCCATTCTGGAAGTTAATGCGTCAATATGCCCACTATATACTACCCAGAAGTCTGTTCCTCTATTAGAAAAGTCTTGACTAAAAACTAAAATGCTTTTAGTAGAAAATAAAAATATTAAAAAAATTCTATATACGAAAGCCCGCATTTAATACTATTTATATTACAATAAATATAAAGAATAAATCATTTTTTTCTTAACAATCAATGCTTTATATTTAATATTAAACTTAAAAATATATTAATTGAAAATAGCTTTTATCTCTGTTGGCAAGGCCCATGAATCTTATATTAAAGAGGGGGTGCTTAATTTTACACAAAGAATAAGCCATTACTACCCTGTCGACTGGCAATTAATAGCCCCCGCAAAAGCCACAGAACCAGGCCAAATTAAAAAAGCAGAGGCCATAAGTATTCTCAAAGCTTTACAACCAACTGACATTCTTATATTATTAGATGAAACAGGTAAAATGTTAAGCTCACCAGGTCTAGCAAAATTAATACAACAGAAAGCCAATCAAAGTGCACAAAAAATTGTGTTTTTAATTGGGGGTGCTTATGGCGTAGAGGAAGAAATAAAAAAGCGCGCTCAATTTACTTGGTCTTTATCTGAATTAGTATTTCCACATATGTTGGTTCGTTTAATTTTAGCAGAGCAAGTGTACCGTGCATGTAGTATCTTGGCCAATGAGAAATATCACCATCAATAATTATATACGCCAATGAGCATTACTTTATATATTACCATTATCACTGTCGGGGTTTCTATTTTAGCTATGTATAACCATGCTTTAATGGATAAACTTATTTTTCATCCTTATTCAGTACATAATAATAATGAATGGTACCGATTTTTTACTTGTGGCTTAGTGCATGCCGATTTTATGCATTTAGCTTTTAATATGTTCTCCTTTTACATGTTTGGGGATTATATAGAACAATATTTTGCCATGATCTTTGGAAGGTCAGGTTCTTCCATGTATATTATCTTATACGTGTCCTCCTTATTGGTTTGTTTAATACCCACTTACCTGAATCATTACAAACAATATAATTATAATAGTCTAGGGGCTTCTGGCGCAGTATCGGCCATTGTATTTGTAGGTATTTTCTTACAACCCACTATGCAAATTGGATTTTTTATTATTCCTCCTATTATTCCAGGATTTATATTCGGCCCTATCTATTTAGGCCTTACCGCTTATTTAGCGAAGAGTGGTCAAGGTGGTATTAACCATAGTGCCCACTTATGGGGATCCCTTTATGGAGTTGTGTTTTTAATTATTACCAGTTATTTTATAGGGAATTTTAATGTACTTAGTTCATTTGTAGAACAAATTAGTGCTTATCTGTCCAGGTAATTACTAATACATTTTTAGTTTGGTCTGTTATTTTAAAACGATCATCTATCCTATAACCCACTACCCAAATTAGTTTATCTCCCATGGTAAGCACAGCTGTTTTTTGTTTGGCGGCAGGACTAAGTTTCAAACCTCCTAAAAAATGATTTAATTTTTTCTTTTTACGAAGTCCTAAGGGATAAAAATAATCGGTAGGTTGCCAGGTTCTAAAAAGTAATGGCCATTCTAATTTATCTGCATCTAAATAAGCGTAGTTCGATTCTTTTTTAATATCCCCCAACTTCAATGCTGCTTTCATTTCAAAATGCAAAACACCTTCATTTACTTGCAAGTCACCATCTGCCACATGAATTACAATATGCTCCTTCTCGGTATTGTTATCAATAATTTGAATAGACTCATTGAATTTAATAAAGCGGTGCGAAGGCGTTGCGATATAGGCTCCATTATTAGCAACTAATAATTTATGCACTTCACTAATTTGCTGTGGTTTAAACCCATAATTTTTAATAAGCCCCCAGGTATAGGTAAAATTATGATTTACTTTTTTCCAGTGCTTCACGGGAATGGTCAAAATACCTTTCTGTACCCTTAGGCCATTTTTCCAAAAATCAGCCACAGTAGTCACTACAATAGTTTCCGATTCTTTTAATCTTTGAATGGTATCAAGCACATTCTGGGTCATATTAGGAATGACTTCCTGAATGGTAGGTATAATTTTATGTCTAAATAAATTACGGGTATAATCGTCCTTTGTATTCGAACTGTCTTCAACAAAATCTAAACCATTCAATTTCGCGAATTCAATAATGGCTTCTTTAGAAAATGAAAGTAAGGGTCTTGCAATAGATAAGGCATCTTCTCTTCTTTCAGGAATACCTGTTAAGCCATGTAAACCAGTACCTCTAGCAAGTTGCATAAATACTGTTTCTACCTGGTCATCGGCATGATGCGCAGTGAGTAAAACCTTTTTAGTATTGGCTTGATCTGATAGTAAAGTGCTAAACCAAGCATACCTCATTTCTCTAGCCGCTTCTTGAATACCCATCTTATAGGCCTGGGCATAGGCAGCCGTTTCAAATTTATTAAGGGCTAAAGGAATGGAATATTTTTCAGCAAAGGCTTTTACAAAATTTTCATCTCTTGTACTCTCTTCCCCTCTTAATTGAAAATTCGCATGGGCCATACTTATACAAGCACCCGCCTTATGCATTAGATAAGCAAGTACAATGCTGTCAACCCCGCCACTCACCCCTATTATAAAGGTTGATTTCTTTAAGCTAAGCGCTGGAAAAATCTTTTCCCAATTTCGTGTAAAGTTTTCGAGCGTTAACATTCAATTAGTTAATTGATTGGATTATTTTTTTTGCTCTTTGGCCCAAGCATCTTTAAGCGTTACTGTTCTATTAAAAACAAGGGCGTCTTTAGTACTCGTAATATCTTGGTAGAAATACCCTTTTCTTAAAAATTGAAAACGCATATCCAATGCATCATTTTTTAAAGCAGGTTCTGCCCAGCCATGAGTCTTCGTTAAAGATTGCTCATTAATATAGTCTTTAAAATCACCTTCAGCACTCGCTACATCTTCTACTTTAAATAAGCGGTCGTATTCATTCAATACAACTGGCACAGCATGCTTGGCAGATACCCAATGAAGGGTTCCTTTCACATGAATACCTGAAGTATCTGATCCACTTTTACTTTCTGGAACATAGCTTGCATATACCGTTTGCACTTGACCCGATGCATCTTTTTCAAAACTGTCACACTTTACAATATAGGCACTCTTTAAACGCACCATTAAACCGGGGCCCAGTCTAAAGTATTTTTTAGTAGGCTCTTCCATGAAATCGTCTCTTTGAATATATAATTCATTACTAAAAGGAACTGCTCTCACGCCTCCTTCAGGATCCTCCGGGTTATTTTCAGAATGAAGTATTTCCTCTCCTTTATCATAATTGGTAATCACTAATTTAATAGGATCGGTTACCACCATTCTTCTTTGTGCAATTTTATTTAAATGCTCTCTTACACAAAATTCTAATAAACTAAAATCAATTATATTTTCTCTTTTAGCAATGCCTATTCTATCACAAAAATCTCTGATACTTTCCGGAGTATAGCCTCTTCGACGCATACCACTAATGGTTGGCATACGAGGGTCGTCCCAACTATTTACATGACCTTCTTGTACCAACTGTAATAATTTTCTTTTACTTAAAATAGTATAAGTAATATTTAATCTAGAAAATTCATATTGTTTGGAAGGATAAATACCTAAATTTTCAATACCCCAATCATATAAGGCTCTGTGTGGAATAAATTCCAAAGTACAAATAGAATGCGTAATTTTTTCAATAGCATCACTTTGTCCATGGGCAAAATCGTACATAGGATAAATACACCATTTGTCTGCGGTACGGTGATGATGCGCTTTTTTAATTCTATATAAAATAGGATCTCTTAAAAGCATGTTGGGATTGGCTAAATCTATCTTAGCTCTTAATACTTTTGCGCCATCTGCATATTTACCCGCCTTCATATTAGTAAATAATTCCAAATTCTCTACTATGGATCTATTTCTATATTCATTTCCTGTACCTGCTGCAGTAGGTGTTCCTTTTTGTAAAGCAATTTCTTCTGGACTACTATCATCAACATAGGCCAAGCCTTTTTCTATTAATTGAACCGCAAAACCATAAAGGGTATCAAAATAATCCGATGCATAACATTCCTTCACCCAATTAAAGCCCAACCATTTCAAGTCGGCCTTAATACTATCTACATATTCTGTTTCTTCTGTAGTGGGATTGGTATCATCGAATCTTAGATTCGTGCCTCCTCCAAAATGAGTAGCCAAGCCAAAGTTTAAACAAATACTTTTAGCATGACCAATATGTAAATAACCATTGGGTTCTGGTGGGAATCGGGTTAAAATTTGGTCGTACTTACCCGATGCCAGATCCTGGGATATAATTTCTTCAATAAAATTTAGATTCTTTTCCTCGCTCATGATGGTTCTTAGTATGGGGTAAAGATACAAAAACCTACCCCAAAAACCTACCCCAATGCTTAACCCTTGTAGCCGTAGAGCTTTTGTAATTCTAAGACAATTTTTTCGATGTCTTTATCCTCACCCTGGGGTTCATATTGTTGCTTTAAACTGCTTCCAAAAACAAAGGCCACTGTTTGCCAAAAACCAGCATTAAAGCCCCCTTTATATTCTTTAATTATTTCATAACAGTTATTCCCTGATTCTCTATTAATTAATTTCATGAGTACTTTTCCTTGATACACCGATAAACTAGTTACTTTTTCACCAAAGTCTCTTTTCATTTCCTTTTCTCTTGACTTGATAATTCTTTTTCTTTGTCCTTCATCGCTAATACCCGCTAATTGAGCATTTACTTCATTAATTAATTTACTAGCTGTTTTGGCATAAGGATAAGTTACATAGACAGCATTGCGAAGTCTTGTCCAATTTCTCCAATAATTTTTCCAGCGAGTTGTTTGTATGGCAGTTACTTCTACTGTGGGTAACCAAGATTGTGGGATAGTATCTCCTTCTGGTGTAATAAAGGCCTCCACTCTAATATTATCTCTAATGCCTACTTTAATGGTGTCATTAGAACTAGTTGGATTAGGGATGACTTGTGCATTAGACTTTAAACTAGTAAAGCCAGCCAAACCAATAAACATAATATAAGCAAAGCCTTTTTTCATATAACTATCTGAAATATTCCTATTTCTATAATTTTAATACACTAATCTATGAAAAGTAACCTTTAGAAACTTTAAAATTCTTGAATTTACTTTTCTTTTAACTTACTTACCCTACTCCAAGTAGCCACACCAAAGCCAAAAGTCATAATAATAACCCCTAACCATAATAAATTAATGAAAGGGAATTCATAGGCTTTTAAGGTTATCAGATTTGTTAAGGCTGCCGATTATTTCACCCCAATTTCTAAAGTTCCTTTTTGTTGGTCAATGACTTTATTAAAACTAAGGACTAAGTTTTGTGCTTTTACAGTATCTACATTTGACTGCAAGTTCATGCCTTCTAATACAATGCCAGGACTAGCCGTATACTTTAAACCTTCTTTAGAAGTAATGGCTAATTGTAAAATTAATTCATTGGTGCCTGCAGGTCGGTTAGCATTCGGATTTACTAATACTTTTTCTAACTTAATATAACCATTGCTATAAAAAATAGAATCACCCAGTGCTATTTGATGTGGCTTAAAACTTGTGGTATCTTCTTTTGAATTATCCTGAAAGGAAGTCACATACACGAAAATATCTTTGTTCCAATAATGCTTAGAAGAAGGATTTGCTGAGAACCCTTCCATGCCTTTATTGTTTTTTAATACATCAGGATATAAGAAAAAGGTTTCTTCTGTTTTTTTCTCTTTGAATTGAAGTTCAAAAAATCTTTTATCTAATACATCAAATGTATCACGCACATAAGTAACCATGAACTTACCCATATCAGTGGCAATACCTTCAAATAATGTAATATTTTCTCTAGGATTACCAGCTGGGCTTTTATTTGATTCAACTCGAAGTGGACTAATACCAGTAGTGTTCCAGCTTAATACTGTTTTATTAGAAGAAGAAATTAATATGCCCAATAAAACCATTCCAAAACCAATATGACCAATAGAAGAACCAGCCGATTTTAATTTTGCTTTTTGCATAGTCATCCAAAAGAAAACATTGGCAACAATGGCATAAATAGCAGCAAACATGGCAACATAAATAGCCCCTTCAAATCCAATACCTTTTTCTTTAAAAGCAACACCTACAAAAATATACACTATCGCAGTAATGGCAATAGTCACTAATAAAGGTATTTTAAGTTTCTGTACTAAAAAGTCCTTTGGTGTTCCTTTGAATTTTAAGAATTGTCCTACTGCTGTTAATAAACCTATAATAATAGCTACAAATACTTGTACTTGATTGTGCGCAAAGGCTGCATCTTCTGGAGGTGCAATTTTTGTTCCAAATAATTTATTATAAACAGGAATAGAGGTAATAGATATAATCACTACTGCCGATAAAAATAAAATAAGCGATCCAATTAACATCCAGAACTCTCTACTATCAATGGCTTCTTCTTTTTGCGGCTCGGCCATATGCTTAAACCTTGCAAAGAATAAAACAAAATAAGGTATCACAAAAATTAATAAGAAACCTAGCAGTTGTGCATTCATTCCTAAGTCGGTAAAGGCGTGCACTGAAGTGTCTCCTAATATGCCGCTTCTTGTTAAAAAAGTAGAATACAATACTAATAAGAAACTAATGCCGAAAAATAAATAAGTCAATTTTAAACTAGATCCTGTTTTTCTATAAATAATACAAGCATGAATAGCCGATACCAAGGTTAACCAAGGAACTAGTGATGCATTCTCTACCGGATCCCAAGCCCAATAACCTCCGAAGGTTAAACTCTCGTAAGCCCAGGCAGCACCCATCATAATACCTAGTCCCAATATACCAGCAGAAAAAGTTGCCCAAGGCAAAGAATTATCCATCCAATCATGTTTCTTTTTAATTAAGCCCGCCACTGCAAATCCAAAAGGAATGGTGGTAGAAGCAAAACCTAAAAATAAAATAGGAGGATGAATCACCATCCAATAATTCTGTAATAAAGTATTTAAACCAGTGCCATCTTTTATTAAATGTAAATAATCGGGTCTTGATAAAATAGGCCAGTTCATTTCTTCTCTTAATAATAAAAATGGACTGCTTCCCAATTTCATATCAAAAATATAAAGACCCACTATCATGGTGGCTAAACAAAATTGTACAAAGTTTAATACCATCATTACACCATAAACATTTTCACCCCATTTCTTTTTAGTAGCTAATAGAACTAAACCTAAAACGCAGTGCCAAAAACTCCACAATAAAAAACTTCCTTCCTGCCCTTCCCAAAAACAACTTAATAAATATTGATAAGGCAAGTTTTTGTCGCTATGCATGTATGCATACTTATATTCAAACAAATGATTTGAAATAATGTAAAATAAAACCACAAAACAAGAAGCTACCGCCACTGATTCAATAATAAAGGCAATCTTGGCTAATTTTTCCCATTGCGCTTGCAAACTTATTTCTTTAGAGAAAAATGCTTTCGCAAAAGAATAAGTAGCTACTAAAGATGCGACTAAAGAAAGTATGGTTAAAAAATATCCTATTTGACCAGGAAATAGATGCTCGTCAAGAAACTTTGTAGTATTCATTTACCTAATTGTATTTTTTTAATTGCTAATGGTGACCGGTTGGTCTTTCATTGCATTGGGATTGTCCTTGTATTTAGAAGGACATTTCATCACTATCGCAGAACATTCAAAAACATCTCCTTGTACTTTTCCTTTCAAGACCAATCGCTCCGATTTTTCCATATCGGTAGGCATGGTATTATGATAGACCACACTAATTTTGCCCCCCACACTATCTTGTACATTGAACTCTAATAAATTAGGATCTTTTACTGGATCGTATTGAACAGGAATTGACTTGTCCATTTTAACTATCAAATTCACAAATTTTCCTTCTTTTTGCTTGGCTGAACCAATTGTTTCATAACTACTTAAATCGCCTGTATAGCTAATAAGCACTACAATGGCGGCAGCGATTAATACCAATAATGCAATATGTGTTTTCTTCATGGTGCAAAGTTAACCAAATGAGCTTAAATTGCACCAAAATTTATCCTCATCGAAACCCATTTTTTATGCGTGAATTTGACTATATCATAGTTTGTAAAAGCCCCGATTTTAAAAATGTAGACCGTATTAGCCAGTTCATGTTATTAATATCTTTGGTGGCCTTTGGCTATTCTATTTATTTAGGCTTATTCCCTAAGCCAGCCCTCATTTTCGCGATCATGACTGCCTTTACAAGCTGGTGGATATTCTGTTTTTTTCAAGCTAA
>CAIJZF010000210.1 GCA_903825095.1 uncultured Bacteroidota bacterium
ATACAATCGAATTTTAAGGTTTCTCCTACTTATCTTTGGACGAAGTATTATATAAAACTACGAATTTTAATCTAAATGATAGACCTGAATTATCCCAGCTACCCTTGTAAAATAAAAGCCATTGATGGCAAGGATCAAATATTTGACCCCTTTAGAAAAATTTGGGTACTGCTTACCCCCGAAGAATGGGTAAGACAAAACCTATTACAATACCTTGTTCAAACTGTCAGCTATCCAGCTAGTTTAATTGCAGTAGAAAAAGAAATTAAATTAGGCGAATTATCCAAACGATTTGATATAGTGGTTTATAAAAATGATTTGCCTTGGATGATTATTGAATGTAAGGAAGCCAAGGTGGCCTTAAAAGAAAAAACAATGGAGCAAATTTTACAATACCAACAAGTTTTAACGGCGCAGTATTTATTTATAAGCAATGGACATGAAACGATGGGTGCTAAAATAGCATCGGGGAAAATGCAAGCCATGCAAAATTTCCCCGATTACTTATAAAAATATTTCTACCGCCCTACTAAGGGAAGATACCTAATTCAGCATAAGAAGTTCCCACTTTATTAATAGCACATACATATGCTGCGGAACGCATATCTGGAATAGCTGGATTGGCTTTCCAAATTTCCATAATCTCTCTTGTAGCAGTAATCATAGTTTCTTCTAATCCACTATGCACTAAATCAATTTCATCTGGACCATGTGCAATAATTAATTTTTCAGATGCTGATACTTTTTTACCTGTTAAATCTTCTATTTGTTTTAATATATGTATGTTGGCGTTTTCAGTAAATCTTTTTTCTAAACGACCATATCTTACATGGCTTAAGTTTTTCAACCACTCAAAATAAGAAACTGTTACCCCACCTGCATTTAAATACATATCAGGAATTACAAGTACGCCTCTAGTGGCTAATATTTCATCTGCTTCAGGTGTTAAAGGACCATTCGCGGCTTCTCCAATAATTTTTGCTTTAATGCGAGCTGCATTATTACCGTCTATTACATTTTCTAAAGCAGCAGGAATTAAAATATCACAAGCTAATTCTAAAGCCTCTGCACTTTTTTCAATATTCTTGGCACCAGGAAAATTTAAAATACTACCTGTTTTTTTACGGTGTTGAAAAACCTCTTCTTCATTTAAACCCGCCTCATTATAAATAGCCCCTTCAAATTCTGCAATAGCTACTACAATAGCGCCATGCTCTCTAAAAAATTTAGCAGAATAATAGCCCACATTACCCAAACCCTGTACCACTACTTTTTTATTTTCAATGCCCACTGTTAATCCTTGTTTTTTCATCACGTCCTCCATTAAACAAACTTCTCTCACACCAAAGAATACACCTAAACCAGTGGCTTCTTTTCTTCCTCTAACGCCTCCTAATGAAATAGGCTTACCTGTTACACAACCCGCTGCATCAATTTCTCCTGGCTTTAAAGATTGATAAGTATCCACGATCCAGGCCATTTCTCTCTCGCCGGTTCCATAATCCGGTGCGGGTACATCAATACCAGGACCAATAAAATTTTTCTTCACTAATTCAGAAGTATATCTTCTAGTAATTTTTTCTAATTCGTAAGTACTTAAACTTCTTGGGCTAATTTTAATACCACCCTTCGCTCCTCCAAAAGGCACATTCACAATAGCACATTTATAGGTCATCAAAGCCGCTAAGGCCATTACCTCATCCTGATTCACTGCCATACTAAAACGAATACCTCCTTTACAAGGCGACTTATGTTGTGAATGTTGCACACGATAAGCTTCAATTACTTCAATATGGCCGTCATCCATTTTAACAGGGAAGCGCATACTGTAAATACTATTACAAGCTTTAATTTGTTCTAATATACCCTGCTCCCAGCTTGTAAATTTGGATGCTTTGTCGAAACTTCTTTCAACACTTTGAAAGAAACTATATTCTTTATTTTCAGACATAAAATGAGTTTAATTTTTGAATTAATCTTTAGGGTTAATTATTAGAGTTAATCTTTGTAGTTGATTATTAGATTTAATCTTTAGCGTTATTCTCCAGTGCAGTTATTTTTTTGTCAACACTTGCAACATATATAAATAGTCCCACTAAAATTATAGTTACCACAGACATGACTAAATAAATCTTGCCTTGTTGAACCATAATGCCGCTATTGTCAACTGCCTTTGTTTGTAATAATTGAAACATATGTTTTTATTTATTCTTGATTGAATGATATTATAAAAGTCCTTCTTTTTTTAATTTTAATAATTGAACTCTAATGTGCAAAGTACTTATCCATACACCTAATAATGTCCAACCTATCACTGCTGGATAAAAAACGGTGCGCATATTCGCCGACATATCTTTCCCATTCAAACCAGGATTACCATCACTACCCTGACCTCCAGGATGCAATGATTCAGTTAGTCTTGGTAATATCCAAAGTGTAGGGAATAACATAAAGAAAGAAAAAATATTATAGACTGCTGAAAGTCTTGCTCTTTTCTCTGTATCAATTAAACTTCCTCTTAAAACGAAATACGCGAAATAAATAAGTAAGGCAATGGCTGCACCATTTTGTTTTGGATCACCCACCCAAGGACTACCCCATTGATAGTTGGCCCAAAAAGCGCCCGTTACAATTCCTAAAAATCCAAAGAGTAAACCAGTAGACGCATAAGCCATTGAATAAGTATCGTGTACTGGGTTCGCAGCTCGTAAATATTTTATAGCATAGACAAGAGATACAAATAAAAGTATCATCATGCCAAACCACATGGGTACATGGAAAAAGAAATTACGAATAGACTCTTGTAAACGGTCGTCAAGCTTAGGTACTTTAACTAAGAAGCCATAAGTACAGGTATATACCAAAAGGATAATAGATAGAATTTTCCACCAGCGCGCTCTCAACATAGTTTAATTTATTTTATATCAATAAATCCAAAAACTAACAATTGTTTGCAAATTTACGACTTTGCATTCAAATACCCAATTTTTGGTATGAATCTTAGGTTAACAAAATTACTGCTTATGTTGTACATTTGCCTCCATAATTTTCATGCCGTAACATGAAGCGAACTGCCCCGTAAGGCTGTAGTAAACTTAATGTGGCTATCACCAAAAAATAGACACAAATGAAACTTTCTCAATTTAGGTACGATCTACCTTTAAATCTCATTGCACAATATCCTACTAAAAGAAGAGAGGATAGCAGACTGATGGTGGTTAACCGTCAAAATGGTCACATGGAAAATCGTCATTTCTCTGATTTATTAGAGTACTATGATGATAAAGATGTTTTTGTAGTAAACAACACCAAGGTATTCCCTGCAAGAATGTATGGCCGTAAAGAAAAAACAGGCGCCAAGATTGAAGTGTTCTTGTTAAGAGAATTAAATAAGCCCAACCGTTTATGGGATGTGATTGTTGATCCCGCAAGAAAAATTCGTGTAGGCAACAAATTGTATTTCGGAGAAAACGAAGAATTAGTAGCAGAGGTTATTGATAATACCACTAGCCGTGGACGTACTATTCGTTTTTTATGGGAAGGTGATGATGAAGGCTTTAGAAAAATGTTAGAATTCTTAGGAGAAACGCCTTTGCCTAAATATATTAAGCGCAAGCCAGACGAAGAAGATAAAGAAAGATATCAGACTGTGTA
>CAIJZF010000211.1 GCA_903825095.1 uncultured Bacteroidota bacterium
CTAGTTACAGGCGGTTTAAGTTCAGAAGCACAAATTAGTTATAAGAGTGCTCAAACTGTTATGATTGCCTTGGACAAAAATAAATACGATGTGTATTTAATAGACATTCATCCTACAGGTTGGTGGTATGAAAATATAGTAGGAGAAGAAGTGGCCGTGGATAGAGCCGATTTTAGTATTATGGAAGGTGGGCTTAAAATTAATTTTGACATTGCCTTAATGTGTATTCATGGTACACCTGGTGAAGATGGAAAAATGCAAGGCTACTTCGATTTAATTGGCATGCCTTATACAAGTTGCGATACAGCCACCTCGGCTTTAACTTTTAATAAAAGATACACAGTGGCCGTAGCTGGTTTTGGAGGTATTGCGGTAGCAAAGTCATTACATTTAATTTCTTCTACTCAACTAACACCGGATCAAATATTGTCTCAAGTTACACTTCCACTATTTGTAAAACCAAATAACGGAGGAAGTAGTTTAGGTATAAGTAAAGTAAACACCGCTTTAGAATTAGCGCCTGCCTTAGAAAAAGCATTTAAAGAAGACACACAGGTTTTAGTAGAAGAATTTATAAGTGGAAGAGAGTTTACCATTGGTGTTTTTAAGTCTAAAGGAGTTACTACTGTTTTACCTATTACTGAAATTAAAACAGAGAATGAATTTTTCGATTTTGCTGCAAAGTATGAAGGCAAGAGTGAAGAGATAACGCCTGCAAAAATTACCGAGACCATGTTCAAGGACTTATCGGAGGCGGCTAAGCAAGTATATGCTACTTTAAATTGTAGAGGGGTTGTGAGAATAGATTTCATTTATGATGAAAAAGCGCAGAAGGCCTTTTTATTAGAAGTGAATACAGTGCCAGGACAAAGTGAGGCAAGTATTATACCTCAACAAGTGAGAGCCATGGGCTGGAATTTAACCGATTTTTATGCAAGTATTATAGAAGATAGTTTAGCTTCGAAGTAATTAGAAAAATATTCATTCAATAGTCATTAAATAAGATCTGCTATTTTGGAATTCATAGATAAATTATTAAAAAAGCCTTTATGGGTAAATATCTTAGCAGGTATTGGACTTGTATTGTCAATATTAATTATTTTCTTTTTTTCCTTAGGTTGGATTACAGGCAATGGTAAGACAGAAAAAGTACCCAATGTTTTAGGCCTTGATATTACTGCTGCTGAAAAAAATATTAAAGCCCTAGGATTTGATTTGGTAGTACAAGACTCCATTTATGTAGATACCCTTGCTAGAAACTCCGTATTAAGACAGACCCCAGAAGCAGACGAAGTAGTTAAAAAAGGAAGAACTATTTTTTTAACCGTTAATCGTGTGATTGCGCCACAGGTAGATATGCCAAATTTAATAGGCTTCTCTTTAAAAAGTGCGCAAACTTATTTAAAAGTATTAGGCTTAAGAATTGGTACCATTAATTTAGTGGCAGATAGAAATAAAAATGTAATTGTAGAACAGCTAGTAGGTAATACACCTATTGCACCAGGTACCAAAATTGTGTCGGGCACCTTAATTAATTTTACAGTGGGAGATGGGGGCGCTAGTATTGGTATGGAAGTGCCAGACTTAATTGGCTTAACGGTAGATATGGCTAAAATGAAATTAGCGAGTATGGGACTTCTAGTTGGAAATATAATTTCAAACGGAGCTATTCAAGACACCGCTACTGCCTTTGTAATTCAGCAAAACCCGGGTACATATTCTTCTGTATTAGATTCCTTAGGTATGCCTATTAAAAATGTAACCATTCAAGGAGTAGCCATTGACTTAGTCATTGATAAAGTTGCTCCTGTTATTATAAAAAGAGATTCTTTAAAGTAAGGAAACCACTATTTTAAAACTAATAACATAACTAATAACATTACTAGTATATTTTAATAATAACAATAGAAATATAAATAGAGCCATTCCAATTGTATAAATTCTATAAATAATTCACTTTAAATATCATACAATGCAAACTATTACAGTAGAAGCTTTGAAAGCAAAATTAGACGCAGGAGAAAAAATAAATTTAGTAGATGTACGCGAGCCACATGAGCACGAAGCATTTAATATTGGTGGTATCCTACTTCCATTAGGACAAGTACAAACTTTACAATTAGACGATATCGAGGACTTAAAAGAAGAGATTATATATATTTATTGCAGAAGTGGCAACAGAAGCGGTCAAGCCTGTTTAATGTTGGAGCCATATGGCTTTAAAAATGTAGTGAATGTATCGGGTGGTATGTTAGACTGGCAGGCAAAATTTCCTGGATAATTTTTGATAGTTTATTTATATCTTAACTTTCTAAACAATTTAAAATGAAAAAATTAAGTTCATTATTATTAATGGCTACGCTAGTATTGAGCGCTTGTAATTTTGATAATAATAAGCCTTCGGCTTACCATGATAATGCTAATAGAGAAGACACACTCACAGGAGGCGTTAAATTAATACCCATTACTACAAGTAAAGGTGTATTTAATGTTTGGACAAAAAGAGTAGGGAATAATCCAAAAATAAAAGTTTTGTTATTACATGGAGGCCCTGGTTCTACCCATGAATATTTTGAATGTTTTGATTCTTATTTTCCTAAAGCAGAAATAGAATATTATTACTATGACCAATTAGGTTCTGCTTATTCTGATAACCCTAACGATTCTAGTTTATGGAATTTACCAAGGTTTGTTGAAGAAGTAGAGACAGTTAGAAAGGCATTAGGTATGGACTCTTCTAATTTCTTTTTATTAGGACATTCTTGGGGCGGTATACTAGCCACTGAGTATGCGCTTAAGTATCAAAAAAATTTAAAGGGACTTATTATTTCAAATATGGTGCCTTCAATCCCTGATTATGTAAAATATGCCAATGAAGTATTGGGGCCAAAATTACCTAAGGAAGTGCTTTCATCAATACGTGCATTTGAAGCGAAGGGCGATTATACTAATCCTGGCTATTTAAAAATTATTACAGACTATTATTATCCTGAACATGTTTTAAGAATGCCTGTGGCTAATTGGCCTGATCCTGTAAAACGAACTTTTGCAAGAATGAATTATCCTTTGTATTTAAAAATGCAAGGTCCTTCAGAATTTGGTATAATAGGAGATGCTGTTTTAAAGAATTGGGATCGCAAAGCCGATTTAAAAACTATTACAGTTCCTACTTTAAGTATTGGCGGCGAATTTGACACCATGGACCCTAAGGCTATGGAAGAAGTTTCTAAGCTAGTAAAGGATGGTCAATTCTTATACTGCCCTAAAGGTTCTCATATGTCTATGTATGACGATCAGTTTACTTATTTCACCGGTTTAGTGAAGTTCATTAAAGGGGTGGATGCAAGAAAATAAATTTATTTAAGATCTATTTTTAAACTTAACCAATAATTTCTTCCTGCCATTGGGAAGTAGTTATTGGAAGTAGTGGTGGCGCCACCATATAGATAACTATAAGTATATCCATTGGGCTCGTAAAGTTTATTAAATATATTATTGGCGTACAATTGTATTTGCATCGCCCATTTAGTTTTCGAAACTATATTATGTGAGAACTGAATATCTTGTAAGAAATAAGCTTTCAATGTTCTTAATTCATTTTGTGTATTGTCCAAATATTGTTTTGAAACATATTTACTTATTAGGTTCAAATTCCATTTTTTATTGAATTGAATACCCATTGTATGACTAGCCGTTAGGTTAGGAGACAAAGTGATATCTGTATTTTTATGTAAGATGGCTATTTGTCCTCCAGCATCATAGTCGTCAATATATTCAGTGAAAGCCTCTATTTTATTTTGACTTACTGTAATATTTCCCGAACTAGTTATAAATGAATTTAATTTCCAAGTTTCAACTAGTTCAATTCCCATTCTTTTACTTTTAGGTACATTCATTCTAGTATAAGCGCCAATATCACTAATTTTTCCAGTGAGCACTAGTTGGTCTTTATAGTACATTAAATAAACATTCGCACCCCAATCAAAACTTCCTTTTTTGGTATTAAAGCCTGTTTCAAAATCGGTAAGTACTTCCTGCTTAGGTTGCTCATTAGTAGCTGCTTCAAAATCATCTCTATTAGGTTCTTTATGTGCTATTGCTATACTGGTATAATAATTTGTATGCTTTGTTTTATAGAATAGTCCTGCCTTAGGGTTCAAAAAATTAAAGTTTCTTTTCACCATTAAATCGGCATTGCGATCAAAGCCATACATATTATGGGCAACATTTCTATATTGGATATCTACGAAACTGCTTAAAGCTCCAGTTAACTGATGGTTCCATTTTATATAAGTATTGAAATCTTTTTTGATGGCATTGTTGTAATAATAATTAAAATCTGGTTGAATGCCCAAATATTGTAAATAGGGGAGTCTTCCATAATGAAGACCATCATAAGTATTCCAAGCGCCGCCTAAAGTAAATTTATTACTACCTTCTTCATATACAAGTGATGCTATTTGTCCATAAAAATTATTATCTAACCATTTTCTTCTTACTAAATCAAATACAGCGTAAGGGTTTATTCTTATTGCATTTGTAGAATTAGTGCTAGCCTTTGCTAGATAATCAGATAATAGAACACCGCCTTTATACTCTTCATAATAACCCTTGCCTCTAGTTAAGAACACTGCTGTATTCCACTCTAATTTTGAATTAATCTTTTTATTGTAGAATAATTGGTAATGCGTTTGATTGTAATTATCGGTTTGATTATTATAAGGTGTATCCGATTTTTCCATTCCAGCTGGGTTATAGGTTCTTTGCGTACTTAGTAATTCTTCAGGCACACCATACCAAGCCTGATACGTTTTCTCCCATCCTGAAAATACATTTAATCTTAAAGAAGCATTATCTCCCCAATAAGTACTACTTAGATAAAACGATTTTAATTTTGAACTAGCACGATCCATATATCCATCGCTACTAATATTACTTACACGACCATCAATGGCGAAACGATTATTCATTAAGCCTGTTCCTAATTGCAAAGTATTTTTTAAAGTATTAAAAGAACCTGCAGTCGATTGAAGGGAAAGATATTTCTCAGGGTTGTAATTGTTAGTAGCTAAATTAATAGTGGCACCAAATGCACCCGACCCATTGGTAGAAGTACCCACACCTCTTTGAATTTGAACGCTATTTAAACTGGAACTAAAATCGGGTAGGTCTACAAAATAGGTAATCATGCTTTCTGCATCATTATAAGGAATACCGTTTAAGGTTACATTAATTCTAGTACCATCACTACCTCTAATTCTAAGGCCAGTATAACCCACACCTGTTCCTGCATCTGAATTCACCACCACGGAAGGGGTGTTCTGCAAAACAAAGGGAAGATCTTGTCCGTAGTTTAATTGTTGAATACTTGATTTATTTAAATTGCTGATCGCGAAGGGGCTGTTTTCACTAGCCCTCACCGATCTTACTTCCAAAGGGGGCAGGTTTCGAATACTATCAGTTTGTAATCTTGCGCTGTCTATTTTCTTTTGAATAGATAAGGGCTTGGTTTGAGCCATAGAATTGGCTACCATTAATAAAAAGGCAAATGTTCCCAATAACTTAGTCATTACTAAAGTTTACTTGTTTCAAAAATTGATACTGGGAACAGGAATAATAGCTATGAGAAGTGCGCGTGTTGCGTTGACCTTCCCTTCGCAGGCATTACCCTGTTCAGGTTCAACGGGTTTTTCTCAGCCTTTTACAGCACCCCGAGGACAACACAAAAATAGGCAGGAAAATGATACAAAGCGCTGTAACTTTATACTAATATTTACGTTTTAAGTAATAAACAATACACATTATGAAAAAAATACTTTTTGCCATCCTTTTACTTGCTGTCTTTGCATTGAATGCTCAGGAGAAAACCTCCGTTATATATGATGAAAATGCACAGGTAAGAAAAGTAAGCAGTTTTACAGCCATTAGTGTGTCAAGCGCTATTGACTTGTATTTAACGCAGTCCAATAAAAATGAAGTAGCAGTAAGTGCAAGTAATGACGAGATCAGAGATCATATCGTTACCGAAGTAGTTGGTGGTACTTTAATTGTAAGACTAGGAGATAAAGGAACTTGGATGAGTTGGAGAAAATGGGGCAATTATAAAACCAAGGCCTATGTAAGTATTAAAGATATAGATGCACTAACAGCTTCAGGCGCA
>CAIJZF010000212.1 GCA_903825095.1 uncultured Bacteroidota bacterium
AAAAAGACCAAATCCACCTCATTTTAGCTCTAAATAATTGATTATCAAATAGATAAACAACTACTAAGCCGCTTTAAATAAGGCTGAGAAAAACAAAAGCCCTTCTCGATTTATTGAGAAGGGCTTTAATATCATTAGAGGTTTAATTAAGGTCCTTTATATTTATTAAAAGGACCTTAATTAAACTATTCGTCGTCTTTTACCTTTCCTTTGTTCTTCGCCATCACTTCTTCAGCAATATTGTTCGGTGCTGGGTTGTAATGACTGAACTCCATTGTCGATGTGGCACGACCAGAGCTTAAAGAACGAAGTTGAGTTACATATCCAAACATTTCACTCAAAGGCACTTTCGCTTTAATAACTTGTAAGTTACCGCGGCTATCCATACCTTCTAACATTCCACGACGACGGTTTAAGTCACCTGTAACGTCTCCCATGTATTGGTCTGGTGTAACTACTTCCACTTTCATGATAGGCTCCAACAAAGTAGGCTTCGCTTTTTTACCTGCAGTTCTGAAAGCAGCTTTAGCACATAATTCAAATGACATTGAATCAGAATCCACATCGTGGTAACTACCATCAGTAATACGCACTTTCATGTTGTTCACTGGGTAACCAGCTAAAACACCTTGAGTCATTGAAGTTTCAAAACCTTTATTAATCGCAGGAATAAATTCTTTTGGAATAGATCCTCCGAAAATATCATTCACAAATTGGAAATGCTTGTCTTTGTTTTCTGTCAACCATTCTACATCAGCAGGTCCTATTTCAAATTCGATATCGGCAAATTTACCACGACCACCCGATTGCTTTTTCAAGACTTCACGGTGTTCGATCATTTTACCAAATGCTTCTTTGTAGGCTACCTGAGGATTACCTTGGTTAATCTCTACTTTAAATTCACGACGCATACGATCTACAATAATCTCTAAGTGCAATTCACCCATTCCAGATAAAATTGTTTGACCAGTATCTTCGTCTGTCTTCACACGTAAGGTAGGATCTTCCTCTACTAATTTAGCAATAGCCATACCCATTTTATCAACGTCCGCTTGCGTTTTAGGCTCTACTGCTACAGAGATAACGGGTTCTGGAATAAACATATTCTCCAATACAATTGGATGATTCTCATCACACAATGTATCTCCAGTTTTAATTTCTTTAAATCCAACTGCTGCTGCGATATCACCTGCTTCGATAAAATCGATTGGGTTTTGTTTGTTCGCAAACATTTTCATGATACGAGAAATACGTTCGTTTTTACCACTACGTACATTTCTTACATAAGAACCTGCATCTAAGTGACCAGAATAACATCTGAAGAACGCTAAACGTCCCACGAATGGATCGGTCATGATTTTAAATGCCAATGCAGCAAATGGTTCTTTTGCATTTGGTTTACGGTAAACTTTTTCTCCTGTATCAGGATCTGTTCCTTCTGTATCATCTACATCTACTGGAGAAGGCAAATAACGACATACCGCATCAAGTGCAGTTTGTACTCCTTTATTTTTGAAAGAAGAGCCGCACATCATTGGAACGATACTTAAATCGATACAAGCTTTACGAATGGCTTCATGCACTTCATCTTCAGAAATGGTATCTGGATTTTCAAAGAATTTTTCCATTAATTTATCATCGTATTCAGCAACGGCTTCAATTAATTGAGCTCTCCAATAATCTAATGCATCGCCTGGCTTCACATAGGCACTCACGTCGGCGATAGCGACCA
>CAIJZF010000213.1 GCA_903825095.1 uncultured Bacteroidota bacterium
ATGAGGATGCGGCTTAACCAGCTTCACACGCGTACGGTCCATGGGATACTCGCACTGCCATTGGTATACGACACTAGAATGCCCATTATGAAGATATTATTCCAATATATTAAACCCTTTAGAAGCCTTGTTTTACTAGCTTTTATTTTAGCAGGTATTAACCAAACTTTTTCTTTATTTGACCCCATGATTTTTGGGAAACTAATTGACGAATTTGCCAAAAACCCTATTGTGGATGCAGCTGGTCACCACAGAACACAGTCCGATTTTTTATGGGGGTAAGTAATATGTTATTGTTATTAGTGGGTACTGCCATGGTAAGTAGAATTGCCAAGGCCTTTCAAGATTATACAGTGAATGTCATCATTCAAAAATTTGGTGCCGCCTTATTTACCGATGGATTAAAACATTCCATGCAACTTCCTTATCAAGCCTTTGAAGATCAAAGAAGTGGTGAGACTTTATCTATTTTAACCAAGGCAAGAGCCGATTGCGAAAAGTTCATAAGTTATGTAGTCAATGTATTATTTGGCATTATTGTAAGTGTCATTTTTGTTTCTATTTACGCTACAAGATTACATTGGTCTATTATTCCTATTTATATTGGAGGGGCAAGCCTTATTGCCTATGTTACCAATTTATTAAGCAAGCAAATTAAAGTCATTCAAAAAACAATTGTAAAAGAAACCACTTCTTTAGCAGGCACCACCACTGAAAGCTTACGCAATATTGAATTAATTAAAAGCTTGGGCTTAACCACACAAGAAATTCAAAGACTGAATAATAATACATATAAAATATTAGCCCTTGAATTAAAAAAAGTAAAAAATGTGCGCTCCTTAAGTTTCATCCAAGGTACCATGGTGAATTTTTTAAGACAGGTCATTACTTTTACTTTAATGTGGCTCATCTTCAAAGAAATTTTAACAGTAGGACAATTAATCTCCTTACAGTTTTATAGCTTTTTTATATTTGGACCACTTCAAGAAATTGGAAGTATTATTTTAAGCTATAGAGAAACAGAAGCCTCTTTAAATAATTTCGATGCCTTGATGAAAAAGCCCATCGAACAAACCCCTAGCAACCCCATTGCTGTTGGTGATATTCAACACTTAGCCTTCCATCAAGTGGGTTTTCAACATCAAACTGCCAATTTCAAAGCCATTGATAATATTAGCTTTGAAGCAAAAAAGGGTGAAACCGTTGCCTTTGTAGGACCTTCAGGGGCAGGTAAAAGTACCTTGGTAAAATTATTAGTGGGATTATATGAACCACAAGAGGGAAAAATTTTAGTCAATGATGTGCATTCAAAAAATATTGACATGACGGGACTTCGCAATCAAATTAGTTTTGTTACCCAAGACACTCAATTATTTGCAGGTACGATTAGAGAAAATTTAGCCTTTGTAGCACCAAATGCAACAGAAGATGATATGCTAGTAGCCCTTACCAAGGCAAGCTGTTCTAATATTTTAGACAAAGGGGGTAATGGCTTGGCTACTTTAATTGGAGAAGGTGGATTGAAATTAAGTGGTGGAGAAAAACAAAGATTATCTATTGCCAGGGCCTTATTAAGACATCCTCATTTATTAATATTTGACGAAGCCACTTCTTCTTTAGATAGTATTACGGAAGAATCTATTACCGACACCATTAGACAGTTATCTGCCGAAAGAGAACAGATAACTATTATGATTGCACATAGATTGTCTACCATTATTCATGCAACTAGAATATATGTTTTAGAGAAAGGACAAGTCATTGAAAAAGGTACCCATGATTCATTGTTAGCTGAGAAGGGCTTGTACTATGCTATGTGGAGACAACAAATTGGAGAAAGAAGAATGTCTAATTAGTTAGTATTTTTACGAGCACAGCGGCTATATGGAAAAAGAGCAGTTTAAGGAAATTCAGTCAAGCATACCCCATGAACCGGGCATCTATCAATATTTTGATGGAAAGGGCGCTTTATTATATGTAGGCAAGGCTAAAAACCTAAGAAAAAGGGTAAGCTCCTATTTCTTCTCCCACCAAGAAAATCAGAAAACAATTGAACTAGTAGAGAAAATAAAGGACATCCAATTTACCATTGTAAACTCTGAACACGATGCCTTTATTCTCGAGAATGAACTCATTAAAAATTATCAGCCCAAGTATAATATTAATCTAAAAGACGATAAAACCTATCCTTATATTATTATTAAAAATGAGTCCTTCCCAAGGGTTTACATTACTAGAAGAAAAATAAAAGATGGCTCTACTTATATTGGACCTTTTACACATGCACTGGCCGTAAGAGAATTAATGAATCATATTAAACAAACCATTCCTTTAAGAACTTGCACCCTCCCACTCACTAAAAAAAATATTGAATTAGGCAAGTTTAAAGTTTGTTTAGAATATCATATTGGTAATTGTTTGGGGCCCTGCCAAAATTTACAGTCTGAAGCTTCTTATAATGAATCTATAGAACAGGTGCAAAATTTATTGAAAGGAAATATCAAACCTGTGGTTCAAGAACTGCAAACAAAAATGCAAGCAGAAGCGGCTGCTATGCAATTTGAAAAAGCAGATTTAACTAAAAGAAAAATTGAAGAGCTAGAAACCTACCAAACTAAATCTGTAGTATATACAAAGCATCAACACCCTATAGATGTTTTTAGTATTGCACATAATGAAGACCAAGCCTACGTGAGTTATTTAATGGTGCAAGAAGGTAGAATTATACAAACGCATATACTACCCTTAACGGTGCCCTTAGAAGAAAACAAAGAAACCATATTATCCTTCGCCATACATTATTTTAGAAATAACCTTGCTTCTTCTGCTAAGGAAATGATTGTTCCTTTTGACTTTGAAGACAAATTGCCAGGCGTAAAATATACTATTCCCCTGCAAGGCGATAAAGAACAACTTTTAGCCCTGTCTCAAAAAAATGCCGACTATGCTTTAAAGGATTGGGAGTACAAACAAAAACTAGTACAAGTGAATCCTGTCAAGGAGGATGGGGTATTGCAGGAACTTATGGATGAATTACATTTGGGCGAACTGCCTGTGCATATAGAATGTTTTGATAACTCTAATATACAAGGCGCCTTTCCAGTATCGGCCATGGTTTGTTTTAAAAATGGTCAGCCCAGTAAATCGGACTATCGTAAGTTTAATATCAAAACAGTGGTAGGCATTAATGATTTTGCCAGCATGAAGGAATCGGTGTATAGGAGGTATAAGTCGGTGCTTGAAAAAAAGCAGGCACTTCCTCAGCTAGTCATCATTGATGGTGGTAAGGGCCAATTAAATGCGGCTATTGAAGCTTTAACAGAGCTAGGTATTCAACAGCATTTAACCACAGTGGGGCTTGCTAAAAATTTAGAAGAAATTTTCTTTGTAGGCGATAAAGACTCCATGAAATTAAACTGGCA
The DNA here is from genome assembly GCA_903825095.1 of uncultured Bacteroidota bacterium. Next base: position 3,423 of record CAIJZF010000213.1, read on the forward strand.
GTCAGATGCACACCGACTTATTAGAAATATAAGAGATGAAGTACACCGTTTTGGTATTCAATTTCATAGAAGCAAGAGGTCTAAAGGGGCACTTGAAAACAGCTTGGATCAAATTGAAGGCATAGGCCCTAAAACCAAGGACTTACTATTGATTTATTTTAAATCGGTACAAAAAATAAAGGAAGCCAAGCTTGAACTGCTTGCAGAAATTATTGGACCTAGTAAGGCTAAAATATTAAAAGCTGCTTTTGAAAAAACCGAGGACTCAAGTAATTAGTAAACTTAGGATTAATAAACCCATATTAATACACCCATCTGTCCTGCTCGTAATCAAAAATTCTTTGTCTAATTTTTTCTCCTTCTAACAATCTCTTAGTAGGATCTTTATACAAAGCATTCAACATCTTATCATTGTAATTATCAAGCGTAGACTTTACCACATAGCCATTAAAGTACCTGCTCTCAAAAAGTTCTTCCCAAGTAATTCTATTAGAAATGTTTTTGGGATTATATACTTGATTCTTGGCTAGCGTGGCTCTTAATTCAGG
>CAIJZF010000214.1 GCA_903825095.1 uncultured Bacteroidota bacterium
CTTACCTAACCTAGGGTAAGTTTTTTTTTATCCTTAAATTGCAATACCGCCAATAGCTATAAGTAGCGATTGCATAAAAAATTACACATGAAAAAAATACTAGTCCTCCTTACACTTTGTTTATTTTTTCTTACGCAGGGCTTTTCGCAAAGCAAGGCAGAAAAAAAATGGATTAAACATCAATTTAAGCAATTGTCATTAGACGAGAAGATTGCGCAATTAATGATTATTAGAGCACATAGTAATTGGGATGCAAAAAAATTAGATACACTTACAGAAATTATAAAAAAGTACAATGTAGGTGGTTTATGTTTTTTTCAAGGAGGCCCAGTGAGAGAAGCTATGCAAACCAACTTTTATCAGTCCATTTCTAAAACACCACTACTTATTACCATGGACGCAGAATGGGGCGTGGGCATGCGTCTAGACAGTGTTGAGATGTTTCCAAGACAACTTTCTTTAGGCGCGATTGCCTCTGATAATTTAGTATATCAAATGGGCGTTGCGGTAGCAGCACAATGCAAAAGATTAGGTATACAAGTGAACTATGCACCCGATGTAGACATTAATAATAATCCAGGTAATCCAGTAATTAACGAAAGAAGTTTTGGTCAAAATAAACAAAGAGTCATTCAACATGGTATTGCTTATATGAAAGGCATGCAAGACAATGGCATTATGGCTACGGCTAAACATTTTCCAGGACACGGAGATGTATCGGTAGATTCTCATGTTGATATTCCAATGATTAACAAAAGCATGGAGCAATTAACTGAAATGGAATTAGCGCCTTTCAAAGCCTTGATAGATGCAGGTATTGAATCAGTGATGGTTGGTCATTTGTCGGTACCCGCCATTGACAACCGACCCAAGTATGCGACTTCTTTATCTTATAAAGCCATCAATGATTTACTTAAAAAAGATTTAGGCTTTAAAGGCATAACAGTTACTGATGCTTTAGACATGAAGGCCATTAGTAATTATTTTCCTAGAGGCGAAGCGAATGTGCAAGCCATACTAGCGGGCAATGATATGCTTTGCTTACCTGGTGATATAGGAGAGTCTATTGAAAGAATAAAATTGGCCATCAAAGAAAAGCGTATTACTAAAAAAGAAATTGATGCCAGGGTTAAAAAAATATTAGCCGCAAAATATAAATACGGCTTAAGTAATTTTCAAGCTATTGACACCACAAATATTATTGCAGATTTAAACAAATCGGTAGCGGCTTTAAAATCACAGATGGCAGCACAATCCATTAGTTTTGTAAAACCTAGCACCAACGCGGGTATTGGCCTTCAAAAAAAGACTGCCTATATTGCTTTAAACCTTAGCCAGTCTAATTTACTAACCAAGTCACTTACAGAGAAATATGGTTTTCAAATATTTTATGTTAATGCCAAGGATAGCACTGCACTTGAAACAGTCAAAAAATCGTTGACTCAGTTTGATCAAGTTATAGTGGGATTACATAATTATAATCGCAAACCGGCTAATCATTTTGAAATTCCTGCGCACTTCATTCAATTTTTAAATGAAGCCCATCCCAATAATTGGTTTCATTTAATATTTGGTAACCCTTATGCAGTAGGTGAATTTAACAAAATTCAAAATATTTTATTTGCCTACGAGGATAATGCCTTTACACAAGAAGCAGCGCTTCAATGGGTAGAAGGAAAGATACAAGCCACTGGAGAACTTCCTGTAACAGTAAGTGAAGACTTACCCTTTGGCACAGGTAGTCATAAGATGGAATCAAGTTCAAGTATTTCAGCGCCTACCTCTACACCTAATTTATCTTTTATTGATACTATGATAGAAGAGGCTATTAAAAAAAAAGCTATTCCAGGTTGTCAAGTATTAGTGGCAAAAAATAATACAATAATTTTCAACAAAGCATATGGCTATACCGCTGGAGAAGGCTCTGCACCGGTAACCCTAGATACTTATTACGATTTAGCTTCAGTGACTAAAGTAAGTGCTACTACCGTATCTATCATGAAATTAGTGGAAGAAGGTAAGGTAGATATTAATAAAACCATTGGCGACTATTTGCCTTGGGTGCAAGGGAATGAAAAAGCAAAAATTACCTTGAAAGATTTATTATTACATCAAGCAGGCTTATACCCTTATATAAAATTTTATGAAGCCCTGCTTACGCCTAACGGAACTTATTTAGATGGCCTTATTACGAATGTACCCGATAATGCGCATCATAAAATGATTACGCCTTCAAAATATTTACTTGATAGTTGGTCAGATACTATTAAAAATAAAATTTTAAGAAGTGTAGTAACCACTCCTGGA
>CAIJZF010000215.1 GCA_903825095.1 uncultured Bacteroidota bacterium
ATATTTTCACTTTGGGTTCCTTTGCCGCTGCCCGGAGGGCCAAATAAGATTAAATTAAACATAGTCTAGGGTTGAGTTCAAAGATACAGAACTGGCTTAAATTTTAATTGATTTTAACTAGCAATCTCTACCCATTTTTGAAAATTATATTATTGCTAAAATTTTACAAGTATCTAAACAAAATAGATGAATACTTGTTAGTATTTTTATCATCGAAATAAGCGCTATGTATAAAATCATCTTTTGTTTACTACTATTAAGCACGGGGGCCTGCTCTCAATCGCCCAATAATAACCCTTTAAAAAAAGCTCCTATGTCAAATAGCCAAAACAAGTACTATTCTACTACCAGTAAAGAGAAATTAGTTCTTCCAGATAGTGTTTGGAAACAAGTATTGTCTCCAGAAGTATATCAGATTGCAAGACAGAAAGGCACGGAAAGGCCTTTTAGTAGTGCCTTTGAAACCAGCAAGGAAGTGGGCACTTTTCATTGTGCTGCCTGCGGTAACCCCTTATTTAAAAGTACGGCCAAATTTGAAAGTGGTTGTGGCTGGCCAAGTTTTTTTGAACCTATTACGAAGGGCTCTATTATATATATACCCGATAACTCTCATGGTATGAGCCGTACCGAAGTAGAATGCGGAAAATGTAAGGCGCATTTAGGTCATGTATTTGAAGATGGTCCTCCACCCACAGGACTTCGTTACTGCATTAATGGAGTGGTCTTAAGTTTAGAAAAATAAACAGCTATTAAATAAGTAAACTTATTTAGCCAGCAGTCACTACACTTGCTTTATATTTTTTTGTAAAATAATACATTGCATAAAGAGTAATAAATACGCCTACAAAAGAAAGTATCATTACGCTTTGTGAAAAAAACTGCGTCCATTTTATTTTAAGACTCATTCCTTCTTTGGCAAGCATCACACTCACGCTTCCTACATAACCTACAGAGTCGGCTACATAAATAAAGAAGCCTGCATTGCCTTTCATAGAGAAGGCTGCAATTAAGCGATCGAAGAAAATAGAATTAAAAGGAATATACACTAAGTATAAACCAAGTCCCACCCATATCATCCACCAAAAAGGATCTAATAGTTGGTGTGAAAAATAATAAGTAGAAACACCAGCAATAATAAAACCCAGTAAAATAAATACATGGGCTACCATTAATGCTTTGAAACTATTTTTAATAAGCACCACCGCTCCCATAATAATTAATATAAAAATAGTAATGGGAATTTCTGTTTGTGTAAAAATAGCAGGCCTTGAACCAAAGCCCATCTCCTTCCACATATCAGCAGAAAAATTATCTCGTATATCTCTAAAAATAGTAGCGAATAAATAAATAGCTACAAAGGCAATGATACCCGGTAAATATTGTTTTAATAAAAACTTTCGCTCCACACCTGTCATTGGAATACGTTTAGTTCTAAGCATTTCATCTTCCTCGGAAGGGGGTGGTACTTTTTCTAAACCATAGACACAAATAATAAGCGGTAATGCAAAAACCAATCCTGTACAAAAAGGAACCCAAAATTCAGTAATATGATACTGCTCTATTAACCAAGCCCCTACGGACTTTACCCATCCCGATGAAAAAATAAAACTTACGGCAAGTGCTGCGCCAATAAAATCGGTGCTCTTGCGTCCTTCTACATAAGAGAAGACAACACCCCATAACATACCTAATGGAAATCCATTTAAAAATAAGAACACTACATTATAAGGTGCGGGCACAATGGCAAATAATAACCAAGCCATCCAAGAAATGCCCGTTAATAAAAAAATAATTTTATACCTATTTACTTTTTGAAGTCCTGAGATAAATTTAATACCATAAAATTTAGCCAACATATAGCCCAGCATTTGACTAATGACTAGCGCCGTCTTATAAGCAATAGGTCCGAAGGTAAGTCCATCAAATGTGCAAACAGTAAAGGATTTTCTGAATCCAAAAACAAATACATAAGTACCAAAAGAAACAAGTGCTGCATAAAGTGCAATGGATTTATCTTTGGAAAGAGGTGGCATATTTATCTTTTTTAATGGTATCTCAAATTTACATTTTAAACATGTATAATATTGACTAAATTAGTGTTTTATGAAACGACCTTCTATTTGTATTTCTCCTATTGATTGGGGCCTTGGCCATGCCACTAGGTGCATTACACTTATCAAAGGCTTTGAAAAATTAGGATATCAAGTATATATAGCAACAGAGGG
>CAIJZF010000216.1 GCA_903825095.1 uncultured Bacteroidota bacterium
ATAGGTATTACACAACATGCTTTAAAAGCATTGAATGTAGATGAACACGGGTTAGATGAAATGGACAATAGAATACTACTTGCCATTATTGAGAAATTCAAAGGAGGGCCTGTAGGTATTAGTACTATTGCCACTGCAGTAGGTGAGGAGTCAGGCACCATTGAAGAAGTATACGAGCCTTTCTTAATTCAAGAAGGTTTTTTACAAAGAACCCCAAGGGGCAGAGAAGTTACCCAGAAAGCTTACAAGCACTTAGGAAAGAAGCCGCCTTCTGGGCATGCTTCTAATAATCCTGAATTATTTAGATAATTTTAAGCGACTACTAATCTAAATCCGTTACCATGAATGTTAACGATTTCAATTTGATCGTCTTCTCTTAAGTATTTTCTTAGTTTGGCAATGTATACGTCCATGCTTCTACCGTTGAAATAAGTATCGCTACCCCAAATTTTCTTTAATGCTTTTTCGCGGGTAAGTAAATCATTAATATTTTCAGCCAACATTTTTAATAATTCATTTTCTTTAGGCGAAAGCACATGGGTAATTTCTCCCATTTTTAATTCTCTTAATCTTGGATTAAAATGGTATTTACCTAATTCAAATTCTATATTATCACTTACTTTATTATCTTCTTCATTTCTTTTGATAATGGCTTTAATTTTTAACATTAACACTTCACTATCAAATGGTTTAGTAATATAATCGTCGGCACCTAATTTATAGCCATGAATAATATCTTCTTTTAAAGTTTTAGCACTTAAAAAGAATAAAGGCACTTCAGGGTCTATGTCTCTAATTTCTTCTGCCAAGGTAAAACCATCTACATGGGGCATCATCACATCTAGTAAGCATAGGTCAAATTTTTCTCTTTGAAAAGCAGCAAGTCCTAAACGGCCATCTCTTTCAAGGGTCACATCATATTCGTCTAGTTCTAAATAGTTTTTTAAGACTAAACCTAAATTGCTATCATCCTCACATAATAAAATCTTATACTTTTTCTTGTCTTCCATTTGATTATTTTTTTCTTTTATACTTTTAATTCTTTTATATAATTGCTATATGATTGCTACTATTCAATTGTTTTACCGGCATCTATGTAAAGAAACGATGATTCAATGCCTGGTTCAAAATATTAATTTCCAATCTTTTGTTAAAAACAAGCTGTTTAATGAACCTGTTATAATGTATTGTTAAAATGTATTATTTTGACTACCAGTACAAAGGTCGCATATTTTACATTTACTTGGATTTTTTTCTCCAAAATAAGCGGCTAAATAACTGCTTCTGCAATCCATATCATGGGCCCAGATATAGTCTGTAAACTGTTTAACGCGTAGCTGAAAAGCCTTTTTTCTGAGCTGGTAATTATCGAGGTCTATTTTCATAAAGGCTGCGGCAGTTCTATTCCATAAGAATTGCACCACAGGTTGACTCTCTTTTTGTTCAAAGCTTATTTGACCTACCTGTGCTAAAAACAATAAGTTTTTTTGGACAAATTCAATGTCTCTTTGTAATAGAGAAGCAAGTAATTTTTCATTGATAAACTGAGGGCTATCAAATATACCTCCGTATGTTCTTAAAATTAATTGAAGTACAGCACCTGCCATAGCATTAGCCTGCTCAAATTCTTCAATGGTATTTCTATCGGCAATGACTTGCACTAGGGAGGGTTTAAAAGAACTTGCTGAAAATTTCACATGGCCTTCTTGTTCTATCCACTGCAATGCATTGCGGGCAATTATTTTATCCCATTTAAAAATGCTACAAAAATTTTCAAAGTCAAAAGGATATTCTTGTTTTTCTCCTATGCCAATGGGCACTTGAATAAAATCGGCTAAGTCTTGGTATACTTTTTTAATAATCTCAATGGATGGATATTTTTTCTCTTGAAGCATTTGCCAATAATCCCAATCGTTTTGTTGAAAAAGCAAAATGGCTTCTGCGGGCTTGCCGTCTCTTCCTGCACGACCTGCTTCTTGGTAATATTGTTCAATACTATTGGGTAAGTCGTAATGAATAACAGCGCGCACATCGGGTTTATTAATACCCATGCCAAAAGCGCTAGTACACAACACTATACGCAAACTATTATTCATCCAATTTTCTTGCACTTTTTGTCTTGTAATATAAGGCATACCCG
>CAIJZF010000217.1 GCA_903825095.1 uncultured Bacteroidota bacterium
AAATAAACCTAATTGATATTTTGCAATTAAAATACGCTCAGTAGCTTTATCAATTTGTGCCAAAGTTACTTTTCCTTCTTTTAAAGAAATACCAATTGAATTTAAAAAGCCCTCACCCACCATGTCCATATCTACGCCTGCTTGTAAAGCTTTTTCATTCACTGTTTTAAAATCGCCAAAGCCATGGTTCACCATTTCAGGAATACCCGTGTAATCTGAAACTACAAATCCATTAAATTTCCATTGCTTACGAAGCACATCATCCACTAACCATTTATTGCCTGAAGCAGGCACGCCATCAATTTCATTAAAAGAAACCATCACAGAACCTACCCCCGCATCTACAGCTGCTTTATATGGAGGAAAGTATTCATTGTACATTCTAACACGACTCATATCGGTGGTATTATAATCTCTACCCCCTTCAGCAGCGCCATATAAAGCATAATGCTTTACACAAGACATAATAGTGTTGTTCAATGATAAGTCGTCACCTTGATACCCATGTACCATGGCCTTAGCAATAGCTGAACTTAAAAATGCATCTTCTCCATTTCCCTCAGAGGTTCTTCCCCAACGAGGATCCCTAGTTAAATCCACCATAGGAGAGAAAGTCCACATAATACCATCAGCACTTGCTTCATTAGCCGCAATACGCGCCGATCTTTCAATTAAGGGCATGTCCCAGGTTGAAGACATTCCTATGGGAATAGGAAAAATAGTTCTATAGCCATGAATGACATCCATTCCAAATAGTAATGGAATATGTAATCTTGTATTTTTAACCGCATACTCTTGTAACTCTTTAATTTTTGTTACAGAACGAATATTAAATACACCCCCTACTTTACCCTCTTTCACTTTTTGTGCAATATCGGAACTACTCACAGCCCCTGTTACAAAATCACTAGAAGCAGGTAGGTTCAACTGACCTAACTTTTCTTCCAAAGTCATTTTAGCAAGTAATTTATTAACAAAAGAATGCATAGCCGCATCCTTATTCGCTTGAGAAAAACTAGCTAGACTTAACAGTAGCGTAGTTAAAAATAAAATTCCTTTTTTCATAGAATGGTTTGATTTTTAGTTGAAACCTTGATTAGGTTTATTATAGTAATGATACTTATTTTAGTATTAGTAATATTAAGGCCAAATAATAGTAGATGCTGCTTTGGCAGGTATATTAAACGTATAATATTGATTATTCTGTTCTAATACAATTTGCTTCGCTGTTGATTTATTTAAAATTAAAATAGCCTTCTTGCCATTTTTTAAATTAAAACTTGTGGTGGCTAAAGATGCATCACTAGAACTACTTAAGGTTCTGATAGCACCAGGCTTAACAAACTTTGCAATTTGTCCTATAATATAATAACTCACATTTCTATTCAGTGCTTGGTCTTGAATGGTAATAGCACCCTTGCATTCAGTACAACCCAAGGGTGTATGCGGTTCATACTTGGCATCATTGGCCAAGTTCCATTCTAATACTACAGCCGACCAATTCTGTATAGTGCCAATTACAATATGTTCTAAATGCCAGATAAAATCGCCATCAAAACTACCCTTAGCCCCTGTCCACTGTTCAGTAAAATATATTTTTTTATCGGGATGCGCTGCATGCACTTCTGACAATGCTTCTTCTTTACCTAAATACAAATGAAAGGCTGTAGCAGTTGCATAGGACTTTGCTTTTGCATCGTTTAATATAGCAATGGGGTAATTCGGATGGTCGGCATTATGATCATACAAAACTACTTCCGTGTTTATTTTGGCTGCCTTTAATTGAGGGCCTAAATAATCTCTTAAAAATTCAGTTTGTTCTTCTGCATTCATTAATAAGCTGGGGTTATTGCCTCCATGCTCAGGTTCATTTTGCATGGTAATGGAATGAAGCTTAATACCCTTGGCCTGCATAGCCTTGATATACTTTATAAAATAATTAGCATAACTAGCATAATACTTTTTCAATAAATGACCGCCCATTGAAATGCCATTGGTTTTCATCCATATGGGAGGGCTCCATGGCGAAGCCATAATTTTAAGAGAAGGGTTAATAGCTAATACTTCTTTTAAAATGGGAATTAAATGCAGGGTATCCTTAGAGAGAGAAAAATGAGTTAAGGCAGAATCGGTTTCTCCTTTGGGCAAATCGCAGTAACTAAATACTTCTGGGTCTAAATCGGAAGCGCCGATACTAATTCTAATATAAGAAACGCCTAAGTCGGCTTCTGTTTGACCAAAAATTTCTTTTAATAATTGAGTTCTTTTTTCTTTAGGCAAGGCATGCATTAATTGAGCACTACCCCCTGTTAAACCATAGCCAAAACCTTCCATGGTTTGAAATGTTTTACTAGGGTCTACCTTAATTTTTATAGCATTAGCAGGTATCGCATTTGCATTGGGTAGTTTTTTAATAGAAGTTTTAGCAAATTGCAAATTACCATCTGCAGAACTAGTCCATTGTTGTGCCTGCAATAAATTCGCAGTAAAAATATTTGTAGTTACGATACTTATAAAAAGTAAAATAACCCTTATACAAGGCTTTAATTTTTGCATTTATTTATTTTATATTTCCATTTTCTTCAAAGCCTCTACTGCATAATTAGCAGCCCTTGCAGTAATAGCCATAAAAGTAAGGGAAGGGTTTTGTGTGCCTGTACTTACCATACATGATCCGTCGGTTACAAATACATTTTTACATAAATGCATTTGATTGTGCTCATTCA
>CAIJZF010000218.1 GCA_903825095.1 uncultured Bacteroidota bacterium
CTTATAGTGGTAGTTTGGGTGCTACTTATGCGCAAGATGGGCGGCGGCGGAGGAAGTGGCGGTGGCCCAGGTGGCATCTTTAATGTAGGTAAATCAAAAGCTACTTTATTTGAAAAAGGGGGCACGAAAGTGAATATCACTTTTGCAGATGTTGCTGGATTAGAAGAAGCAAAAGAAGAAGTGATGGAGATTGTAGACTTCTTAAAACAACCAAAAAAATATACAGCCCTTGGAGGTAAAATTCCAAAAGGTGCATTGTTAATAGGCCCTCCAGGTACAGGTAAAACTTTATTAGCGAAAGCTATGGCTGGAGAAGCACAAGTGCCTTTCTTTAGCTTAAGTGGTTCCGACTTTGTGGAGATGTTTGTGGGTGTGGGTGCAAGTCGTGTGCGTGATTTATTCAAGCAAGCAAGAGAGAAAGCGCCTTGTATTATTTTCATAGATGAGATTGATGCGATTGGTCGTGCACGTGGTAAGAATGCCATGATGAGCAATGATGAGCGTGAAAATACTTTGAACCAATTATTAGTAGAGATGGATGGCTTTGGTGGAGATACCGGTATTATTATATTAGCCGCTACCAACCGTCCCGATGTATTGGATTCTGCCTTATTAAGACCAGGACGTTTCGATCGTCAAATATCTATTGACCGTCCAGATGTAAAAGGACGCGAAGAAATATTTAAAGTGCACTTAGGTCCAATCAAAGTATCTGAAAATTTAGACGTACATAAATTAGCAGAACAAACTCCAGGTTTCGCAGGTGCTGATATTGCGAATGTTTGTAATGAAGCTGCATTAATTGCTGCGCGTAAAGGAAAGACGGGTGTAGAGATGAAAGATTTTCAAGACGCTATTGATAGAGTGATTGGAGGATTGGAAAAGAAAAATAAAATTATTTCTAAAGAAGAAAAAGAAGTGATTGCTTACCATGAAGCTGGACATGCTATTTGTGGTTGGTTCTTAGAACATGCTTATCCTTTATTAAAAGTAACGATTGTGCCTAGAGGTACGGCTGCATTGGGTTATGCGCAGTACACACCTAAAGAACAATACTTATATACCATTGAACAGTTAACCGATCAAATGTGTATGACCTTAGGTGGTCGTGCTGCTGAACAAATTTTCTTTGGAAAAATTTCTACGGGTGCTTCTAATGACTTACAACAAATTACCAAGATGGCTTATTCTATGGTCACTACTTATGGTATGAATGATAAAATTGGTAATGTAAGTTTCTACGACCCCTCTCAAGAAAATACTTTCCAAAAACCATTCAGTGAAGAGACAGGAAAAATTATTGATGAAGAAGTACGTAAGATGATTGATGCTGCTTATCACCGCACTTTAGATTTACTTACTTTAAGAAAAGCAGAAGTAGAAAAATTAGCAAAAGAATTATTAGATAAAGAAGTTTTACATAAAAGTGATGTAGAGGCCTTAATTGGTATGCGTCCTTATGAAGAAGAGAAGGTGGTCACTTTTGATGTAGAAGAAACTAAAACAGAAGAAGCTACAACAGAAGCGACTGCAACACGTACAGCAGACACAGCTACTGTAAACGAACCTACTACTAATAATCAAAATAGTAATGAGGCAGGCGCTGAAACAAATTCATAAGAACTGAATTAAATTCAATGGAATCACAAGGAGCGAAAACAAAAATTTTACAAAAAATTAAGCAGGCATTAGAAAAGCCTGTTGCTATTCCCTTCCCTGATCAGATTGCAGACCGACCTATTTTTATTCCCACCGAACAAGAATTAGCCATTGGCTTTGCAGAAAAATTTACTGAACTATTAGGCAAATTTGTATACTGTAGCGATGAAGCAGAGTTGGTAAAACAACTAACACAACTCATTCATTCACAAAAATGGGAGAAGATATATTCTAGAGAAGCAGGCTGGTTAGATGATATGAAAGAATTTAGTTTTGATCCTGTCAATACCGATGATTTAGCAGGCTGTGATGCGGCCATTACTTTATGTGATCATTTAATAGCAAGAACGGGAACCATTGTTTTAAGTAGCCAACAACTTAGCGGAAGAACTTCAAGTGTATATGCGCCCATACATATTTGTATTGCCTATACCCATCAATTGGTATTTGATATTAGTGATAGCCTGGCTGCTTTTAAAGCAGAATCGGATGCCCTTCCTTCCATGATTAGTTATGCAACAGGTCCAAGTCGTAC
>CAIJZF010000219.1 GCA_903825095.1 uncultured Bacteroidota bacterium
GGAAAACATTATCTTATCAATGGACAAAAATGTTGGATTACCAATGGTGGTTTTGCCGATGTATATACTGTGTTTGCTAAAATAGATGGCGAACAGTTTACAGCATTTATTATTGAAAGAGGTACAGAAGGTTTTACGCAAGGACCAGAAGAACATAAGATGGGTATTAAGGGATCTTCTACTGTGCAATTATATTTTCAAGATTGTAAAGTGCCCGTTGAAAATATCTTAGGCGAAATTGGTAAAGGACATATCATTGCTTTTAATATTTTAAATATTGGAAGATTAAAATTAGGAGCTGCTACTATTGGTGGTGCTAGAAGAGCATTGACTGAAACGGTTCAGTATGCAAAAGCAAGAGAGCAGTTTAAATTACCCATTGTAAAGTTTGGAGCCATTCGTCATAAGTTAGCTGAAATGGCTATTCGTTTATGGGTAGGCGAAAGTGCATTATACAGAGTCTCTAATAATATAGATGAGCAAGAGCAATTATTACTAGCTGCTGGTAAAACATTATCAGAGTCACTTTTAGGCGCTGCAGAAGAATACGCTATTGAGTGTGCTATTTTAAAAGTGTTTGGTTCTGAGGTATTAGATTATGTAGTAGATGAGGGCGTACAAGTTCATGGAGGAAATGGTTATAGCGATGAATATGCTATTTCAAAAGCTTACAGAGATAGTCGTATTAATAGAATTTACGAAGGAACCAATGAAATCAATAGACTCTTAACCGTAGACATGGTTTTAAAACGTGCCATGAAAGGTAAATTAGATTTAATGGGCCCTGCCATGGAAGTGCAAAAAGAATTAATGAGTGTACCCGATTTTGGCGGAGCAGAAGATGGACCATTTGCAAAAGAAAAACAAGCCATTGCTAATTTTAAGAAATGTATTTTAATGGTGGCGGGTGCTGCAGTGCAAAAATTAATGATGACACTGAATAAAGAGCAAGAGATACTTATGAATATTGCCGATATGTCTATTATTACTTTTCATGCAGAGTCGGCTTTATTAAGAGTAGAAAAATTACTAGCTATGCATGGTGACGCTGCTGTTGCAGTGCAAGCCGATATTGCACGCACTTATATTTATGATGCAGCCGATGCTATTAATAAAGCAGGTAAAGACGCTTTAAATAGTTTTGCAGAAGGTGATGAACTACGTATGATGAATATTGGTCTTAAGCGATTCACTAAAGTAGATTCATTTAATAGCAAAGAAGCCCGCAGAAGAATATGCGCGCAATTAGTAGCAGATGATGGATATAAATTATAGAAGATTGTAGAAGATTGTAGAAGATTGTAGAAGATTGTAGAATTAAAATAATAATTGGTAAGCATTCGAAAAAAGAGTCCCGTAGTTATCTACGGGACTCTTTTAATTATAGTAATAAATTATTTATAAAATAACATTTAAATAATCATTCAAATGCTTATAAAGCCTTTAATCTTATGCCTTCACATTTTTATATCCTAACTTCTCAGGGGTAATTGGTAAGTCTCTAACTCTCTTGCCTGTTGCATTATACACTGCATTAGCTACTGCTGCTGCAAATCCAATTAAGGCTATCTCTCCTATTCCTTTAGCACCAATCTCATTCATATTCACATCTGGCTTGTTCACAAACCATACATCGGTGGGAGGAATTTGAGAATGTAAAGGCACATGATAAGCACCAAAACTTGCATTGGTTATTTGACCACTTGCATGATCGAATTCAACTTTCTCAGTAAGCGCCATACCAATACCTCCTACTACACCACCTATCATTTGGCTTCTAGCAGTTTTAGGACTAATAATTTTACCAGCATCTCCGGTAGTTACTACATTTAATATTTTAATACTGCCGTCCTTTGGGTTCACTGCTAGTTTTACATAATGAGATGAAAAAGAATTGCTCGTAAATTTTAATTGTGCTGCGGTTTTACCATTAGAGGCAATTGTTAAATCTATTTTTTCTTGATTGGCTAATTTTAATAAAGCAGTAATATCAATTTTAGTAGTCGCATTCGTTTTAGAAATAACCATTTCATTTTTTACTTCCATGGCATCAGCTGTACTACCAGTAAATGCAGGTGCAAATTGAATGGCCATTTCTTTTAATTTCTGCTGCAAGGTTTTACAAGCTAAATCAACGGCAGAGCCCACTGTAGAAGTAGTACCTGAGCCACCTTGAGAAGGGCCCGGAGGTAAATCAGAGTCACCTAATTTGAATTTAATTTTTTGAATAGGCATTTGCATAGCATCGGATGCTATGATAGACATACTTGTCATCGTACCCGGACCCATATCACTTACGGCGCATTCTAATAATAATTTACCATCATTACTTAACACAATTCTTACCGAGGCAGCTCCTTTACCTGCACCAAATACACCCACCGACATACCATAACCAATTAACATGCCGTTTTCTTTTAAGCTACCCGGAACTGTAGGACGGTTTTTCCATCCAATTTTTTCCATGCCATAAGCATAACAATCTTTAATATTAATATCAGAGAAGGGTAATTTATTTTCTGGATTAACTGCCGTAAAGTTTTTAATTCTTAACTGAATGGGATCCATTTTTAATTTATAAGAAAGCTCATCAATAGCACTCTCTAACGCAAAACATCCTGTTGCTTCACCAGGACCACGCATCCAAATAGGTGTACTTACATCAAGTGGTAGTATGCTGTATTTAGTATCAACATTTTCACAAGCATATAAAAATTTAGAGGCCTCTACAATACCTTCTCTAAAATCTTCATACTTTGAAGTATTGCTAATGGCTTCATGGCTAATACCAATGAAATTTCCAGCAGCATCGGCACCAATGCCTACTTTCTGCCAAGACTGCGGACGATAACCCACCATGGTAAACATTTGAGGGCGGGTAAGTACTAATTTTACTGGTCTATTTATTTTTTTAGCAGCAATACAGGCAGCTGCA
>CAIJZF010000220.1 GCA_903825095.1 uncultured Bacteroidota bacterium
AAAACCTTATTGGGTAGAAGGTATTCAAGTTTATTTTGTGAGCAATGTAGATGGAACGCATATTGCAGAGACTTTGAAAAAACTAAATGCAGAAGAAACTTTATTCTTAATTGCCTCTAAAACTTTTACTACTCAAGAAACCATGACCAATGCCCATACGGCAAGAACCTGGTTTCTAGATAAAGCATTAGATGAAAAACATATTGCTACGCATTTTGTGGCCTTAAGCACGAATGAAAAAGCAGTGAATGCTTTTGGTATTAGTAGTAAAAATATGTTTGAGTTCTGGGACTGGGTGGGTGGAAGATATTCTTTATGGAGTGCCATTGGATTATCTATTGCTTTAACAATTGGATATGATAATTTTGAAGCCTTATTAAAAGGCGCACATGATGCAGACAAACATTATGCAACAGAAAAGTTTGAAAAAAATATTCCAGTGATCATGGCTTTATTAGGTATTTGGTATACGAATTTCTTTGGCGCACAATCGGAAGCTATTTTACCTTATGACCAATACTTACACCGCTTTGCTGCTTATTTCCAACAAGGGAATATGGAAAGCAATGGTAAGTATATAGACCGCAATGGTACAGCTGTAAATTATAGCACAGGTCCAGTTATTTGGGGAGAGCCAGGCACGAATGGTCAACACGCTTTTTATCAATTAATACACCAAGGTACTTTAGTGATTCCTTGTGATTTTATAGCACCTGCCATTAGCCACAACCATACCGGTGATCATCATGATAAATTATTAAGTAATTATTTTGCGCAAACCGAAGCCTTATTAAACGGAAAAACAAATGCGGAAGTTGTTGCGGAATTAACGGCTAGTAAAAAATCAGAAAAAGAAATTGAGTTCCTTACTCCTTTTAAAGTATTTGCAGGCAATAAACCTACCAACTCTTTTTTAGTAAAGAAAATTACACCAAGTACCTTAGGATTTTTAATTGCCACTTACGAACATAAAATATTTACACAAGGGGTAATATGGAATATATTTAGTTATGACCAATGGGGTGTAGAATTAGGAAAGCAACTTGCGAATAAAATTTTACCTGAATTAGAAAATAACGAAGCGGTGAACAGCCACGATAGTTCCACCAACGGATTAATGAACCAATATAAAACTTGGAAAAAGCAAGCCTAATGTTAGCTGACATTCAAATAAGAAATATTGAACCCTCCGATAATGTGGCCATTGCTTCCGTTATTAGAAATGCCTTAGCTGAATTTGGTGCGAATAAACCAGGTACTGTTTTTTTTGATCCTACCACCGACCATTTATTTGAATTATTTAAAGCCCCAGGCTCTGTGTATTATGTAGCAGAAAAAAATGGAATTATTTTGGGAGGTTGTGGGATATTTCCAACGGAAGCCTTACCCGAAAAAACTTGTGAGCTTGTAAAATTATATTTAGATAAAGCTGCAAGAGGCACTGGTCTTGGGAAAGCCTTATTATTAAAAGCAATGGACTGGGCAAAAAATAATGGATATGAACAAGTGTATTTAGAATCGATGCCTGAGCTTTCTAAAGCTGTTAGTATTTATGAAAAGGTAGGCTTTGAAAAATTAAACCATGCCTTAGGCAATAGCGGACACGATGGTTGTGATATATGGATGCTTAAAAAATTATAACGCTTCAATAAATAATTAGGTAAATTTTATTTTACCATTTATCTACTTCTTCCCCACTTAAATTATCTCCTTCGCTTGCTTTTGTATCTCTAGCTTCTAAAGGTTTTTTCTCTGTAATTTCTATTGGGTCTTTATCGTCATTGGCCTCTTCAATTGCTGGACTAGGTTTTACTTCAGGTGATGAAGCTTGAAGGGGCTGTTCTTGTGATGGAGATGAAGGTATTACTCTTGCATCAAACGCTTTCGAGTTTTCTTCAGACGCATTCGCGTCTTCTGGGTTATATGCTTCGTCGTGGTTGAACGCATCAAAATCAAAATCGGGCATCAATTCTGTTTTCACAAAATCAATAGCTTCGTTAATGGCTTTGATAAATTTATTAAAGTCTTCCTTGTAAATAAACACTTTATGTCGGTCATAACCATTATTATCAAAACGCTTTCTACTTTCTGTAATGGTTAAAAAATAATCGTTCGCACGGGTAGCTCTTACATCAAAGAAATAAGTTCTTCTCTTACCTGCACGCACACGGGTACTATAGACACTCTCAATTTTTCGGTCGATGTTGTTTTCGTATTGCTCTTGTTCCATATTCCTTTACTATTAATATTCTTAAAAATATAAAATGTTATTGAAAAAGTAAAATTTTGAGGGGTATTTTAATGCTGTTCTTGGGTCTGTTGAACCTTATATAATTCAGCATAGAGGCCATTTTTAGCTAACAAACTATCATGGGTGCCCATTTCAGCAATTTTACCGTCCTCTATATAAATTATAAGGTCGAATTGAAAGCTATAAAATATGCGGTGCGTAATAAAAAGGGCCGTTTTGTTTTGAATATAGCTTTTTAAGTTAGACAAAATAATTTGTTCTGTATTCGCATCCACCGCACTTAAGCAATCATCAAAAATATAAATATTGGGCTTCTTTAATAAAGCACGCGCAATGGCTACTCTTTGCTTTTGACCCCCACTTAAAGTAGTGCCACGCTCTCCTACTAAGGTCTCAAATTGTTTTGGCAAATTATTAATTTCATTTAATACATGCGCCGTTTGAGTGGCTTTGATAAGGTCATCATGGGTAAAACTAGCATCTACTCCAAATCGAATATTATTTTCAATAGAATCACTGAATAAAAAAACATCTTGTTGCACATAGCCAATTTCTTTTCTTAGTTGATGCGTGTTAATACTGTTCACATCTACCCCGTCTATTTTTATAGTGCCGGAACTAGTTTCATACATTCTAGTAATAAGTTGCGCAATAGAAGTTTTTCCAGCACCCGTTTTACCCAGTATTAAAACTTTTTGGCCTGCTTTAATTTTTAAATCAAAATTATTTAAGGCATGTATACCAGAATGTGGATATACAAATCCAACATTATTAAATTCTATATTTCCTTCAAAAGAAGGAACGAGCTTTGTATTTTTTGTAGAAATAACGGGAACAATAGATAAAAATTCATTTAATCTTTTTTGAGAAGCTGCCGCACGTTGAATCATGCTCGCTGTCCAACCAATCGCACTCACAGGAAAAGTGAGCATGTTGATATAAATCACAAACTCAATTACAGTGCCTACTTTTCGAGGGTCTTTCAAAGCTTCTAGGCCTCCTAAATAAATAGTTAATAAAGTACTAAGGCCTATCATCAAAGCCATGGTGGGTGCGTAAAAGGCTTCAACCTTGGCAAGGCTCACTGCATTTTTTCGGTAAAGCTCACTATTGGTTTTAAAAAAACCGAGCATTGCTTTTTCTTGTACAAAAGATTTTATCACCCTAATACCAGAATAAGATTCTTGCGCGTTGGTGGTTAAATCAGAAAGCTGGCCCTGTATTTCTTCACTCTTTTTATTAATAATACTATTCACAAAATAAATAGTAATAGCTAAAATGGGAAGAGGCGCTAATACATATAAACTAAGACGAACATCTTTGCTAAACATATTGTACAAACAAAAGCCAATTAAAGAAACTAAATTTATCAAATACATTATAGAGGGTCCTGTATACATTCTTACCCTACTTACATCTTCAGTAATACGACTCATTAAGTCTCCTGTGCTATGGGTTTTATAAAATTCTGTATCTAATTTTTGATAATGTGTATAGACCTGATTTTTTTGGTCAAATTCAATATGCCTACTCATTACAATAATAGTTTGACGCATAAAGAACATAAATACGCTTCTTACAATGGCCAAAACTAAAATGGTAACACTACAAAAGGTAATTAACCAGGCAAAACTGAAATTATTGCTTGCGCTAAAATTACTAATCCAATTCACAATGATTTCATTGTGTAAAGATGGGGCCGGCTTACCCCCAGGAAGTTTAGCTTGTACCAAACCCACCACATATCCGGTAATTTGAGGGGCTAAAACGGCCAGGTAATTGGTAGCAATAACCAGAAGAATTCCAGTAAAAAACCGGAACCTATACTTCCAAAAAAACACATTTAAAGCCGACAATTCTTTCACCTAGTCCTTTTTTGTAAAGATACATGGTAGTCAATAAATTAGAGCAATTGTTTAAGGCCAATAAATACAAGTATTTTTTGCATAATTGGGTTTCCCTTCCTACATTTGCCGCGGAGAGTTGGCAGAGCGGTCGAATGCGGCAGTCTTGAAAACTGTTGACTGTAACAGGTCCTGGGGTTCGAATCCCTAACTCTCCGCAGAA
>CAIJZF010000221.1 GCA_903825095.1 uncultured Bacteroidota bacterium
GTAACTGCTTCGATAAATGCGTCTAAAGCTGCGTTAGCTTGTGTTTTTGCGATCTCTGCATTGTCAGCAATGTGAGCGATCAATTCTGCTTTGTTCATAGATGTGTTTTTTATAAGTTTAAAACGATGTAACAAATTTATTAGGTTTTATCAATTGAAAAAATATTTTTTTTCAAAATGCATTTTTATATATCGCTTGAAACCCTTAAATAGTAAGGTTTTCGTGCAAAATCATGCAATTCGTTAGTTTAATGTATTCCTTGAAAAACATATGAAACCCTTGCTGGCATTGAGTTTCATTGATAATCGGCTGAAATATAAGCCTGCCTTGAGTTTCGGCTATTTAATCTATCCACATTCAATTCACAATTTGCATTTCGGTGCAAAAATAGTAGCATTTTTCACCCCAGGTGACTTGTACTTCCTGCAAATGGGTGGAAGCGTGTAATTGTTGGTACGACTGCCATAGCTCGATGTTGTCACAATAAAGTTGCAAAGTATAAGTAGGCGATTGGTCGGCTTGCACTGCTATTTGATATAATTTATGGTCACTAAAACTTTGACTTCTTAGCATTTGTGGAATAAAATTATTTTTCATCCATTCCAACCATTGAAATTCCAAAGCAGGATCTATTTGAAAACTAATATTATAAACCTTCATGTACAATAATTTTATATTTTATTTTAATTCTAAAACGATAGGGCAGTGATCACTATGTTTCACCATCGGCAAGATGGTAGCAGCTTTGATGGAACTTACTAAAGCTTCTGTGGTGCATAAATAATCAATGCGCCATCCTTTGTTTCGGAGTCTCACACTAGGAAATCTTTGTGTCCACCAGGAATAACCACCTGTGGTGGTTGGATTAATTTTTCTATAACTATCTACCCATCCATTTGCTAAAAATGAATCCATCCATGCCCTTTCCTCTGGTAAAAAACCAGAAGATTTTTTATTGCCTTTGGGATCATGAATATCTATTTCTTGATGTGCAATATTATAGTCGCCTGCAAGAATAATTTTAGAACGTTTCTTTTGAAGCTTTTTTATATAGCTTTCAAATTCGTTCAACCACTGGTATTTATAGGTCTGTCTTTCATCGCCACTACTTCCAGAGGGGAAATAGGCATTTACAATAGTAATGTCCCCTATATCTACTCTAATCACCCTGCCCTCAAAATCGCTCATTTCAAATCCATTACCAGTTTGCACTAAATCGGGTTTGATTTTAGTAAAAACAGCTACACCACTATAGCCTTTTTTTTGAGCGGAAAACCAGCAAACATGATAGCCAAGTTGGGTGAATAAAGAAAGGTCAATATCGTCTTGAGTAGCCTTGGTTTCTTGCACGCAAAAAATATCTACGGGGTATTCGGTGAGCCATTCAATGAGCCCTTTTTTAATAGCGGCCCTAATTCCATTGACATTATAACTTACAATACGCATCTACTATTTTGTTTAGCTAGTTTGTTTTATCCAGGTTGTTGAAAAATTTCTGCATAAGCAATCAGTAATAATAAATTTTCTAATGCAGGCAGGGCAGTTCTTTTTTCTACCATTTGTATAGGTTTTTTATTTCCACTAATGGCCATTACTATTTTTTTATCGATAAGTAGGGTAGTAATATTATTTTCATAATTCAGTTGAATGACAAATTCATGCTGCATTGCACTACCGCTAATAACTCTTGAATGTTTGATGGGCTGTTTTGCAAATAAAGTACCCAGGTTGGACATATGGCTAGAATCGTATCCATTGTACACTATATCAGGGTAATAAAATTTGTTTTCTTCTTTCACAAAGTCATTCACTGTAAAATAACCAATACTATCTTTATCTTGAAAAATACGGTGTGTAGCTTCGGATAAAAATTGAATAGCCAATTTAGGGGTATTATCATTGAATACCGGCTCGACATTAAATTCAATATAGGAATCTAAAGAATAATCGATATTATTTTTAATATCTCTTAAGGGCTGCATGACTTGATAGTATTCATTTTTGCTAAATACCGGTCTTGTTTTTCTAATAATGTCTACAATGTCTTTGTAGGGATTGTTTTCAGATTTATCCTTGTTGTTTATCTTTTTCAAAACAGCTGGTGGTATTCTTAATGCATGTAGTCCTGCATTGTCTACAAAAGAAATAAACTTCTTGCTTGTATCAAATAAGACTCTGGGCATATTGTGCACAAAGGGCATCCAATAATTATCGGTAGCGTAGGCCGCTGGAATTTTGACATCTATAAAATCTATATCATCTCCCTCCGCGTCCAAAAAGTTCATGGCCTTTGTAATGGCATTATACATTAGATTAGGCATACTAGCAGTCGATCTTATGGTATAACCTATTCCCAAGGATTCAATAGGGGTAAAGCCCAACATAATAGTTTTTTGAAAAACACGCTCTTGCTTTAGATTAAATATTGAACAGGCGATAAACCAAACGGAATGAATGCTGTCTTTTTTTTCTTTGGATAATTTTACTAAATCATTCTGGTATGCAAACCCAGGGTCCATTTCATATATTTCTATATAGGCATGATAAGGAATCTGCCTACTATTAGACCAATCAATTTTTATTTTACCTGCCTGCGTTAGCTTCGTAAGTGTTCTGGTAGTGGTGGTGTAGCTTTTATCTCTTTGCATTTTTAAAGTGACAAAAAGACTCGTATCTAAGGTTTCTAAAATAGGATTGATATTCGCTGGAATTTCCCAATAACTAGCCGTTGGGTTTAAATAAGAGAAGGCTTGTATTTGTTCCACTACAACTAGTGGCTTTGAAGTATTTTGAGACCATCCTTGGAAGGAGCATAGTAATGAAAAAACTAGAAATTGAATGGCAATCAAGTGCTTCATAAGTCGTATCAAATGGTAGGTCAAATTTAGCTTATTTAAAGTACTATGCTTCAATATTTATTCTAACTTCAATAAGAAGATTTGTTAAAATATTCAAACTAGCCATGAAACCTATAGAAAAGCAAAGAATTATTCCAGCCTTTAAGCAGTATGACTTAGAGGGGCCCAAGCCCAGGGTGAATGAATTTTTATTTGCCTTTCAAATTTTTATTCAATTTATTAAAGGGTTTAGAACCCTTCACTTTGTGGGACCCAGCGTGACTGTTTTTGGTTCTGCAAGATTTGATGAAAATCATGT
Source organism: uncultured Bacteroidota bacterium (assembly GCA_903825095.1). Next base: position 3,157 of record CAIJZF010000221.1, read on the forward strand.
TTACTATAAAATGGCTAGAGAAATAGGAAAAAAAATTGCCGAACTAGGATTTACCACCATGACAGGTGGGGGTCCTGGTATTATGGAAGCGGCCAATAGAGGCGCTTTTGAAAATGGAGGTGCTTCTGTTGGATGTAATATTAAATTGCCTTTCGAACAAGCACCGAATCCCTACACACAAACTTCCATAACCTTTAGTTACTTCTTTATTAGAAAAGTGTTGTTGGTGAAATATTCCTATGCCTTTATAATTATGCCAGGAGGCTTTGGTACCCAAGATGAATTTTTTGAAACCTTAACCTTAGCACAAACCAAGGTCATCAACGATTTTCCTATTGTAGTCATGGGTAAAGAATACTATGCACCTTTTCATCATTGGATGGATCACATGATTGCAGAAGGCACTATTGCCGAGGGAGATAAAAAATTTATGTTATTCACCGATAGCGTGGACGAAGCCATGGAACATATAAGTAAATATGTACACAAGAATTACAAAGTGAAACCACGTAAACGTTTATGGTGGTTGTTTGAAAAAATTTAAGAAATAAAAAAAGGAACTTATTACTAGGTTCCTTTTTTTATTTATAAAATATTTAATAAAGTATCTGCGTGAAATATAAGTAGAAGGCTAATGTTAATCTATTACAGGTTGTAACCATCTAGTGATATACTCTAAAGGTTTATCTTTTCTTTTTGTATAGTCTAATACTTGGTCCTGATTAATTTTACCTAATCCAAAATATTGACTTTTTGGATTCGCAAGATACCAACCACAAACACTAGAAGCTGGGTACATGGCTAAACTTTCTGTTAAGCTAATACCTGTATTTTTTTCAGCGTCTAATAAATTAAACAAGGTATACTTTTCTGTATGATCAGGACAAGCAGGATAACCAGGTGCAGGACGAATGCCTACATACTGCTCACTAATTAAAGACTCATTATTTAAAGTTTCATCTGCTGCATAGCCCCAATATTCTTTTCTAGTTTTAGCATGTAAATATTCTGCAAAGGCTTCCGCGAGTCTGTCTGCTAAGGCTTGTAAAATAATTTTATTATAGTCGTCTAAGTTCTCTTCAAATTTTTTGATATGTTTTTCAATACCATGAATGGTGACTGCAAAGGCGCCAATAAAATCTTTTTTATTTTCAGTAGCTGGGCAAATAAAATCGGCTAAAGAATAATTGGGTTGACCTACTGTTTTTTTAGCTTGTTGTCTTAAAAAATGCAAGGCTATTTTTTCTTGACCATTTTCAACAAGTACATCATCGTTATTAGAACTGGCTGGCCAGAAACCCACAGCCCCTTTGGCTGTTAGCCATTTCTCTTCAATGATTTGAGTGAGAAGTTTTTGCGCGTCGGCATATAATTTAGTTGCCACTTCACCTACTACCTTATCTGTTAAAATAGCAGGGAAATTTCCATGCAATTCCCATGCAATGAAAAAGGGTTTCCAATCGATATAGTCTACGAGTACCGATAAGTCGGTAATCTCAATGGCTTTATTACCTGTAAAACTAGGGGCTACCACTTTAAAGTTTTCCCAATCTATGACTGCTTTGTTTTGTAAAGCATCTAAATAGCTAAGTGATTGCTTAGTTGTTTTTTTATTATCAAAATCGGACTTTAAACCTGCATAGGCTTTTTCTAATTCTAATAAGAAAGGGGCTTTTTGTTCTTTACTCAATAAGGAGCCAGCCACCGTTACACTTCTTGAAGCGTCTAATACATGTATCACACCATCTCCATATTCAGGTGCAATCTTTACAGCCGTATGCATACGAGAAGTAGTAGCACCACCAATCATAAGTGGAATAGTCATGCCTCTGCGTTTCATTTCTTTAGCGATATAGACCATCTCATCTAATGAAGGTGTAATTAAACCACTTAGTCCAATAATATCTACCTCTTGCTTTTGTGCTTCTGCTAAAATTTTATCGGCAGGCACCATTACGCCTAAATCAATAATTTCATATCCATTACAGCCAAGTACCACGCCCACAATATTTTTTCCAATATCATGCACATCCCCTTTCACGGTGGCCAGTAATATTTTAGCAGGTCCCTTGCTTGCGCCATTGGGATTAATGGAAGCTAATTTTTTTCTTTCTTTTTCGGCTTCAATAAATGGAGTTAATACCGCCACACTTTTTTTCATCACCCTAGCACTTTTTACCACCTGCGGTAAAAACATTTTACCTGCGCCAAATAAATCACCTACTTGGTTCATGCCCGCCATCAGTGGTCCTTCAATGACTTCTAATGGTTCGCTGTATTGTAATCTTGCTTCTTCTGTATCTGCATCAATAAAATCGGTAATACCATTGATTAAAGAATGCGCTAATCTTTCTTCCACCGTACCTTCTCTCCATGCTGCACTTTTTACTTCTACTTTTCCTTTGGCTTTAACAGTATCGGCGTATTGAATTAAAGCTTCTGTAGCTTCGTTGTTGTCGTTGTTTCTATTTAAAATTACATCCTCACATAAATTTCTTAAGGTAGGTTCAATTTCATCATATACTTCCAATTGACCTGCGTTCACAATACCCATATCCATACCCGCTTTCACAGCATGAAATAAGAATACGGCATGAATGGCTTCACGCACGGCATCGTTTCCTCTAAAAGAAAAAGAAACGTTGGATACCCCACCACTTATTTTAGCAAGTGGCATTTGTTGTTTAATAACGCGGGTAGCTTCAATAAAATCGACGGCATAATTATTATGCTCTTCAATACCTGTGGCCACCGCAAAAATATTGGGATCGAAAATAATATCTTGAGGATCGAATCCTACTTGTTCTACTAATATTTTATACGCGCGCGCACAAATTTCTATTTTACGGTCCTTGGTATCGGCCTGACCTACTTCATCAAAAGCCATTACAATCACAGCCGCACCAAATGCCTTACAGATATGTGCTTGTTCAATAAACTTAGCTTCTCCTTCCTTCATGGAAATAGAGTTCACAATACATTTTCCTTGCACACATTTTAAACCCGCTTCAATAATTTCAAACTTAGAACTATCA
>CAIJZF010000222.1 GCA_903825095.1 uncultured Bacteroidota bacterium
AATTTATCCATAGATCTTAACTGCGACATGGGTGAGGGCATGGGCAATGAAGCTCAAATTATGCCTTATATAAGTAGTGCGAATATTTCATGCGGATTTCATGCAGGTAATTTAGATACCCTCAAAAAAACAATTGAACTAGCCTTGAAATATAATGTTGCCGTTGGGGCGCATCCGGGTTATCCTGATAGAGAAAATTTTGGACGCGTTTCACAAATGCTTTCCCTTTTAGAAATGGCGGAACTTATTGCAGAGCAAATTTATGTTTTTGAAAAAGTAGCTATTCCTTTAGGGGCGAAAATGCATCATGTGAAATTACATGGTGCCTTATATAATGACTGCGCAAAAGATGCAGGCTTAAGTAAAATTTTTATTCAAACCATTCAAGCCATCGATTCCGATATTATTATTTATGGACTCAGTGGAAGTAAAACTATTCAAGAAGCCAAAAAATTAGGACAACCTTTTGCGAGTGAAGTATTTGCCGATAGAACTTATCAACTAGACGGACATTTAACACCCCGTTATTTAGAACATGCTATGATTCACGAAGTGGAACTGGTTTGCAAACAAGTACTAGATATTATTCAAATTCAAAAAGTAAATACCATTCAAGGCGACCATATTGATATTGAGGCTGACACCATTTGCATTCATGGAGATGGAGAAAATGCAATTGAATTTGCAAAAGCCATTCATAGTACTTTAAAAAATAATCAGATTGAAATTACACAAGCTTAATCAGGGCCGTCCGCTACCACCCTTGACTGGCCTGGGTTTGGGGGCCGCTTTTTTAATGGCCAACTCTTCCATTGGCCCTGGCTTTTTAACACAAACTTCTTTTTATACCGAACAATTATTAACCAGCTTTGGTTTCGTCATTGTGATTTCCATTATTTTAGATTTTGGCGCTCAAATAAATATTTGGCGTGCTATTACTTTAACAGGCATGCGTGCACAAGAAATTGCCAATGAAGTTTTTCCAGGACTAGGACATTTACTTTCTTTTTTAGTGATACTTGGAGGCTTTGCATTTAATATTGGCAATATTGCAGGTTGTGGACTAGCCTTAAATATTTTAACAGGTATTTCTTTTGCCAAAGGAGCCATTATAAGTGGTATCGTAGCCATTGTTATTTTTTGGATTCAAGAAATTGGAAAAATGTTAGACCAACTCACTAAAGTTTTAGGCATTATAAAAATTGGGCTTACTTTAATTATTGTATACGCAGCCCACCCTCCTATTTTAGAAGCGGTGCACCATAGTTTTATTCCAGAAAAAATTTCATTACTCGCTATTGTAACTATTGTAGGAGGTACCGTGGGAGGCTATATTACTTTTTCTGGCGCACACCGACTCATTGATGCAGGCATTAAAGGCAGTGAACATATTTCTTTTGTAACTAAAACAGCTAGCCGTGGTATTTTAATTTCTTCCTTCATGCGTTTTATATTATTTCTAGCAGTGGTAGGAATTGTAAGCAAAGGCATTCATTTAGATAAAAACAATCCAGCTGCTACCGTTTTTGAATCGGCAGGTGGAAGATGGGGCTTATTTATTTTCGGTATTGTATTATGGAGTGCTGCCATATCTTCTGTGATAGGGGCCTCCTATACTTCCTATAGTTTTATAAAAAATACAAAAATTGTGCTGCTTCAAAACGAAAGAAAAGTAATTACTGCTTTTATAGTGATATCCACTTCCCTATTTGTTTTTTTAGGGAAACCTAAAGAGTTACTTCTAATGGCAGGATTAGTGAATGGATTTATTTTACCATTTGCATTGTCCATTATGTTAATTGCTAGCAGAAAACTGCCTGCTTTAAAACAATTTAAATACCCTATGTGGATTGAACTGATGGGTTGGATGGTGGTGGCTATTATGGGATCGATGAGTATCCTAGCCCTAATGGAGCAACTCAATAGCTAAGCTAGTTTCTTTCAGTATTTCCTTGTTCTAGCATATCCATTTTATTTTCTTTTGGCTTGATACCAAAATTATAACGCAGCGATAAGCCCAGTCTTCTTGAATCTGTTGCTCTATAGCCTACTGCATTCTGTGAACCCTGCTTCAAAACGAAATTATTTTTATTGGTATATAAAAAGTCATTGTAACTAGCAGTAATGGTTAATTTTTTCTTTAAGAACTGTCTGTTAATGGTGGCGTTCAAAGTTCCAAAATCGGATAACTCATAAAATTGTTGCTGTCCTTTAAATCTCCAAAAACCATTCAGTGTCATGGTTGATAATCCATCTAACTTAAAGGATTGAAAAGTAAATACAGACCAAGTACCTCTATTGAACATAATGGGCTTGCCTTCATAAAATCCATTATAATTATTTCTATTGTACTGAGTTCCTAATACTGCAAAAAACTTTTTGCCGGGAGGAATGACTCCTATAATTCTAAAATAAGTTTCTCTACTCTTTCCTAAATTATCATAAGTTCTATAACTCACTTGTTTATTCGTGGGTGACTGATACACTACATTGGTGAATATATCGGTGGTTTCATTCACTCCATATGCAAACAAAGGCTTGTCGTCTACACTAATATTGGCTTCGTAGTTACTAGTGAACTGTGGCTTTAAATTAGGATTACCCACTTCATATAAGAATGGGTCAATATATTTTGCAAAAGGATTTAGATAATCATATGAAGGTCTGCTAATAGTTTTTCGGTACACTAAAAAACCACGCAGTTCATAATTCATAATCATTAAAATCTTACGACTTAAATACACATAAGGGAAGGCGTCCGTTCTATTCACAGAGAAGGTGGTGTCCTTAGGAATAAACTGATGCCCCTGCATAATGGTTTGCTCCAACCTTGAACCTACTTTTAAAACAACAGGGCCCCAGGTTTTAGAACCTTGTAAATAAGCAGCATTGATTTGTTCTGTATAATGAAACTTGCTGGTACGAAAAGGATCAGGTGAGATAAGACCAGCTACATTTTTAGTGTAATTAGAGTTATTATTAAAATTTAACACCGAAGTTTTAATACCCGACTCTATATTTATACCCCTTATCTTTTTTCTGATATCGGATTGATAAGTAAAATAATTTCTATCATTACCATAATCGCCCTCTCCGCCAGTGCTTGTATTTTTAGCGAGTAATAAATTAGAATAGTTTTGATCGGTACTACTTTTTGAAAAATTAAAAGATACATCATTCACCCACTCACCTCCCACTGTATCTAATTTTAATTTCACTCTAAAAGATTGATTCATAAAATTATTCGTCCCCTTATTATTTACATAAGATTGTAAATTTCCTGTATTTTGATTTGTAGAGAGCTGACGTAAAAAAGACAGGTTATTCGTAGTATTGTCAAATTTATTTTGACTCATTCTTCCGTCATAATTTAATTCCCATTTTTCTTTAATAGTTTTTCCAAAACCATAACCCAAATTCACCGAATGATTGGGCTTGACAGCTCTTGCCTCTTGTCTTAATACAGAATCTATGGAAAGTATTCTATCTGTATTAGT
>CAIJZF010000223.1 GCA_903825095.1 uncultured Bacteroidota bacterium
ATCGGGATATTTTTGCTTAATAGCCCGGTGTTGTTGCATGAGTGGCGTATCGGCACTTGATTTTGACATGGTGGACAAACCTACATAATTTTTCATAAAAAGCCTACTTTTGCATATGCGCAAACTAAGCATGGACGAGTTGGGACGAAAGTCGGTGGCCGACTTTAAATTGGCCGACAAAAAGCCCCTGGTGGTGGTCATGGATAATATCCGTAGCATGCACAATGTGGGCAGTGTTTTTAGAACCTCCGATGCTTTTTTAATTTCAGGTATTTGCCTTTGTGGGTTTACACCTCAGCCTCCTCATAGAGATATTCATAAAACCGCTTTAGGCGCCACAGAATCGGTAGACTGGGTCTATTATGAAAATACCTTTGATGCAGTCACTGCTTTAAAAGAACAAGGTTATAAAGTATTTGCCATTGAACAAACCCAGGGATCTATATCTTTGGAAAACTTCAAAACCTACTTAAGTAACGCATCCAATGATGATGCTAATAAAGAATCAAATAAAGAATTAGCCTTTGTGTTTGGTAATGAAGTGGAAGGAGTGAGCGATGATGTATTGGCTATTTGTGATGGAGCCATTGAAATTCCACAATATGGCATGAAGCATTCTTTAAATATTTCAGTAGCCGCTGCTATTGTTTTATGGGAGATGGTGAGATAGGTATTAATAGAAATAAGTTAGGTGTAGAAGAAATAGGATAGGTATAGATAGAAGAGTAAATTATAATTAATAGAATTAAAAATATGTCGGCAGTAAAAAATTATTTGAGCTTGGTTAAATTTTCGCATACCATTTTTGCATTACCCTTTGCATTTATTGGTTTTGTGCTAGGCGTGAGAGCACAGTGGATGGCTCAACTTCCAGTAGAACATTTTTTCTTAAAATTCTTTTTAGTATTGGTTTGTATGGTAAGCGCGCGTTCTACTGCCATGGCATTCAATAGGTATTTAGATAGACACTTTGATAAGTTAAATCCAAGAACAGCTATAAGAGAAATTCCAGCGGGTATTATTAAAGCAGAAAAAGCCCTGGTATTTATATTTATTAATATGGGCGTATTTGAGTTGGCTAGTTTTTTTATTAATAGTATTTGTTTTTATTTATCGCCTGTGGCTTTATTTGTAATTTTATTTTACAGTTATACTAAGCGTTTTACTTATTTATGTCATTTGGTTTTAGGCATTGGACTTTCTTTAGCGCCCATTGGTGCTTATTTAGCAGTAACAGGCAGCTTTGCCATATTGCCCTTGTTGTTTTCTTTTGCCGTTGTATTTTGGGTAAGTGGTTTTGATATTATTTATGCGCTGCAGGATATTGATTTTGATAAATCACAATCGCTGTATTCCATTCCAAGTTATTGGGGTTTACATAAAGCTTTAAGCATTGCAAGAGTACTACATGTATTTTCTGCAAGTTTTGTGATAGCTGCTTATTTTATAGGGGGCTTTCATTTTGTTTATTTAATGGGGTTATTGGTTTTTGTGGGTATGCTATTGTATCAAAATAGTATTGTCAAACCCAATGACCTAACTAAAGTAAATATTGCCTTTATGACGGCTAATGGAATTGCCAGTATTGTATTTAGTTTTTTTGTGATTGCATCAATGGTCATAGAACTAATGAGCGCTAATAATAATTTTATTCATTTTAATTAAAGAACCTTGGCTAGAATAATTTGTATTGATTATGGTGGAAAAAGATGCGGCTTAGCAGTAACCGACCCTTTGCAAATTATTGCAACGGCACTTACTACCGTGGATACAAAAGAACTATTTACTTTTTTAGCCGATTATTTTTCCAAAGAACCCGTTGAACTTATTTTAATAGGAGAGCCCCTTAATTTAGATAATACACCCACCGACGCGACGCC
>CAIJZF010000224.1 GCA_903825095.1 uncultured Bacteroidota bacterium
ATTCCTGGGGCACTATGCTAGGCATTGACTATTATATTAAATACCCTACACATATAAAGTCTATTATTTTTAGTAGCCCTTTATTTAGTACTGAAATCTGGACCAAGGATGCAGATACCTTAATTGCCTCTCTTCCCGATTCTATTCAAAAAAATATTAGAGTGAACGAAAAAAATAAAACCTATGATAACCCAAAATATCAAGATGCAGTTACGCTTTATTATAAAAACTTTTTAAGAAGAACAGAAAGAACAAAAGGGCAGGCCGATACTGCTAAATTATTTTCAGGTTCTAATGTATATGAATTTATGTGGGGGCCAAGCGAGTTCACAGCCACTGGAAATTTATTAAAGTATGATCGTTTAGCCTTTCTTTCTACTATAAAAGTACCTACCTTATTAGTAGCAGGCGAGTTCGATGAAGCAAGGCCTAGCACCATTCAACATTTTCAAACTATGATTCCTGGTGCTGAATTCAAAATGATAAAAAATGCTGGTCATGCCACCATGCAAGATAATAAAGAACAATACCTTGCCACATTGAAAGCATTTTTAGATAAGGTGGATAAGCTGCAAGAATAAAAGAATAAAATTATTATACTTATTTAATTAAGCCATATACCAATACTTGTCCAGAGAAAGTAGCTAAATAAACACGGCCATTAGCAATAGTGGGTGAACAAAATTTTGCAAAAGAAGGAACAAAGTCACCTGGATTATTACCACTATTCCATAACTCTTTAGTAATATCATTGGCATCAAAGGCTCTTAGTATTCCTTTCATGGTACCATTTTCTGCATCCCCCGAACTTGCATAGAAAGCCCAAACAATGCCCGTACCTGCTTTACCATTATCAGAGGAAACAGATATCATTGCCCCTGTCTGCCCTGAAGGACCCGGTGCATTAGAAAATGTTTGATTCGTATTAAAACTATTAGCAGCTCTATCAAATTCAATGGCTCTTAATCTATCATTTTCAGACCATACATAAGCGTACTCTTTAGTAGCTCCTTTAAAGTAGGCAGGTTGAGCATGTAAGTTGCCAATAACTTTAATGGTTTGTTTTGCATTATTAAAACTAGCAGAATAACCACCCATATTATCTTTGTCTAAAATATATAGATTGCCGTCCTTTGCGCCAGTAAAATAAATATTTGAATTTGGTACTAACATAGAACCCATCACACCATAGTCGGCATCGGTTATATTCATTTGAACATAATTAGTAGGTGTAAAATAACTGGTAACTTTTAAAGATGCATTAGCAGATGGTGTAAGCTTAATAGCACTCTCCGACCTTCCTAATAAATTTTCAGGAAAAATACTTGCAATATTTTCTGCTGTACCATTGCCTGGTATAATACTATAAGGACTAGGAGTTCCCACTGTTCCGTTACCTGTTACAATATATAAATTACCGCTTTCGTCGGCTGCAATGCCCATACCACTTTGCCATATACCTCCCTCTTCACCATCGGGTGTGGTATTATAAACATATTGTTGTTGTAAATTTTTTGCATCATAACCTAATACCCATCCATGAAAAGGATTTAAATCGCAATGCGATGCATAAGATATATACACCACACCATTTACTAATGCCAAGCCCTGTCTTTGATTATTTCTAAGTGGGTCAAAAGGCACTTTATCATTATTACTAGCATCTCCCTTACCTGCTGCTTGTGCCGTAATTTCAACTGGGCTATTTAATTTTTCATTACCAGTGACTAAATCAACCGCATGTAAATGTTGTTGGAACTTAACGCCATCTGTGCTTCTTGCTACAAAATAGATGGTCTTGGTAAGAGAATCAATTACCGGAGAGCCAATAATACCAATATTTGCAGTAATATTTAAATAAGGCGTACACCAAGATGATTTTACATCATTAGCAGTAGGTGTTCTCATACCATTCACTGTATAATTTTTCTTCCAGTATAAATTTCCATTATCTCCATCAAAAGCATATAAAGTATTACTCACTGTGGCTACAAAAACTACATTATGCTTGCCACCACTTATTTCAAAATTACCCATGACCAAGGGCTGCGCATATACTTCATCATCCACTAATAAAGAAAAAAGCTTTCTAAACTGAGTGGGATTCACGGTAGTTGTGTTTAAAACTGTTTCATTACTATTATGGCCTGTTCGCCCATTATCATTGTGTTGCGTAGTAACAGATATATGTTGTAGATTAGTGTTAGCAATAATATTGGCAGTGGTGTCTACAGGAATTTTTGTAGTAGTTGTGTCAGAAAAAGTTTGTAATTTTTTACAACCGCCTATAAAAATAAGAACAAGTAGTAAAGCGAAAAAAGAGGAACTATTTTTTAATGAATACATTGTAAAACTTTATTGAAGAATTATTCTAGATTTGAAACATAAAATTAAGCAATTAAATTTCTAATAAATAATTAACACGGTTTAATATGACAAACTCAAGAAGAAATTTTGTAAAACAAGCCAGCGCCTCTATTGGTGCTTTAAGTTTACCTAGTTTATTGCAGGCTGCACCTGTAGATAATATAAATAAGAAAAAAATTGTATGTCTTGGCGGCCACCCCGATGACCCAGAAAGTGGCTGCGGTGGTACTTTAGCCAAATTAAGAAAGGCGGGGCACGATGTGACTATTATTTATTTAACTACTGGAGAGGCGGGTATCCCAGGCACTTCACATGATAAAGCTGCTAGCATAAGAAAGGCGGAAGCGATTGCTGCTTGTAAAATATTAGATGCTAAATATATTTTTGCAGGTCAGATAGATGGAGATAGTATTATAAACAATGAATGGGTGGAAAAAATAAAAACAATCATTGCCAAGGAAAATCCAGATATTGTTTTTACCCACTGGCCTTTAGATGTTCACAAAGACCATCAAATTGCTAGCTTATTAGGTATACAAGCCTGGGTTGGACTGGGTAAGAAATTTCTTTTATACTTTTTTGAAGTATGTACCGGTGAGCAAACCTTTATCTTTCATCCCACCGACTATGTAGACATTACAGAAACCCAAGCGCAAAAAAAACAAGCGCTTTATTGTCATTTGAGTCAAGATCCTCCAGGCATCTACCAATGTGGTCATGCCGCCATGGAAGATTTTAGAGGCCGTGAAATGGGCGTTACCGCTGCAGAAGCCTTTGTTAGAATGAATGGTAAATTATTTTTATTGTAATAGTAGCTGGGTATAACCATTGTCTTGATAATTATAATTAAATTTACTTATTAAGCAAACGCTATGAGGTTACCTATAATTTTATTGGGCTCTTTTCTTGTATGTATTGGACTGGTTGCAAAAGCACAAACTGCATTAACCGGATTTACCGTTATTCCCCTGGGTGTAAAAGGCGGACTAGACGAGGCCAATCTCTCTTCTTATATGGTGGCTGCTAAAGGTTCTAGTAATTATATTTGTTTAGACGCAGGCACCATTAATGCTGGTTTGCAAAAAGCAGTAGCTAATAAATTATTTACTGAACAAAGCGCAGAAGAAATTCAAAAAAATAAAATCAAGGCTTATTTTATTTCGCATGCACATTTAGACCATGTGTCAGGACTTATTTTAAACTCCCCTAATGATAGCCCAAAAAATATGTATGGGTTTAACTCGGTAATAGAGATAATGAAAAATAATTATTTTACTGCCAAGAGCTGGGCCAATTTTGGAAGTGAAGGCGATAAGCCAATTTTAAATAAGTATACCTATAACTACTTAACGCCTAGTAAAGAAATTGAAATTCCGAATACCGAACTACATGTAACGCCTTATATACTTAGCCATGTAAACCCTTATCAAAGCAGTGCTTTTTTAGTACGTAATCAAAATGCTTATTTATTATACCTAGGAGATACAGGTGCCGATGAAGTAGAAAAATCAAATCAGTTAGCATTATTATGGAAGGCTGTGGCAGATAAAGTAATAGCGCAAAATCTAAAAGCCATTTTTATTGAGGTGTCTTTTAATAATGCTATGCCCGATAAATCACTGTATGGTCACTTAACGCCTCGTTTATTAATGCAAGAAATGAAGGTATTGAATAAGCTCTCTAATGGCCAGCTTCAAAAGATACCCATTTATATTACCCATATTAAACCTTGCAATACTTGTGAAATTTCCATTAAAAAAGATATAGCCCTGTCTAATACCGAGGGGCTTACTATTAAGTATGCAGAACAAGGTAAAAGCATACAGTTACCTTAATTTTATTACATATTCTATCTCAGATAAGTAAGAACCACTTATCCCTTTTCTTTTATGCTTTAAAAGAATTTGTCTAATTTAATACTCTAATGAATTAGGTTATTTAAAAACTTTATAGCAAAGTATTTTTTAGCCTTTATGAGTTAGTCATTACATTATAAAATAAAACGAAATATTATGTCAAACAGTAAGAAAAACATTCAAAACAGTTCACGTCGTAACTTTCTATACCAAAGCTCATTGGCTTCATTGGGCTTAGTGTTCATGGGTAAAAACTCATTTGCTGCTAATTCATTATTCTTAAATAGCCCTTTAACTACCATTAAGGGTGTACAAATTGGCGCTATTACTTATTCTTTTAGATCTATGCCAGGGAGTGCCGAGCAATTAATACAATATTGTAAAGAGGCAGGCATTTCTGCTATTGAATTAATGGGAGACCCTGCTGAAGCTTATGCAGGAAGCCCAGTAGGTATAATGCCTCCTATGAATTTTAGACCACCTGCAGCCAATGATCCTACAAAACCTCCCATGTCTCGTGAAGACTTTATGAAATCGATGGAAGAAAGAAATGCAAAAGCAAGAGCTTGGAGAGAGACCGCTTCTATGGATAAATTTGTTGAGCTAAGAAAATTATTCAATGATGCAGGGATTACTATTTATGCATTTAAACCAGATGCAGCCCTAGGTGTAAAAAGTACCGATGCAGAAATTGATTACGCCATGCGCGCTGCTAAAGCATTAGGCGCTACTTCAGTGAATGTGGAAATTCCAACCAACGCAGATCATTCAAAAAGATTAGGTGAGTTTGGATTAAAACATAAAGTATATGTGGGTTATCATGCACATTTACAAGCTACCGATACCGCATGGGATATGGCTTTGAGCCAGTCTCCTTACAATGCTATAAACCTTGACTGTGGTCATTATATAGCGGCAGGTGGGGCAAATACTACAGCATCTTTATTGGCTTTTATTGAAAAAAACCATGACCGTATTACTAGTATGCATATTAAAGACCGTCAGAATAAAGTAAATGGAACAAAAAACATGCCATGGGGCGAAGGCGATACACCTCTTAAAGAAGTACTTACTTTATTAAAAACTAAAAAATATAAAATACCTGCTAGTATTGAATTAGAATATGATATTCCAGCAGGTTCTGATGCAGTGAAAGAAACAAAAAAATGTTTCGAGTATGCTAAAGCCATTTTAGAAGGATAAATTTTAAATTTATGAACCAGAATATTGCAAAAAATATTTTTGTACACCATGTACTTTTTTATTTAAAAAACCCCTCATCCGCTGCTGATAAAAATAAATTATTAGAGGGCTTGCAAAAATTAGCCAAAATAGAATGTATTCGTTTTTCGGATATTGGTACACCGGCTGCTACTAATAGGTCGGTAATTGAAAGAGATTATACTTATTCTTGGTTATGTATTTTTAATACAGCTGAAGAAGAAATAATATATCAAGGACACCCTATTCATGATGAATTTAGAAACAACTATGCCCATTTATGGGAGAAAGTAGTTATTTACGATTCAAATACCAATACACAGGAAAACCAGTAGCAATAAGGCTTAAGCCCCATATGGCTTCATAAGGTTTATTCAAAATGGTAATCACAAATAAGGCTGCGCAGAATAATAGGAATAGTCCCGGCACAAAAGGGTAGCCAATTACTTTATACTTTCTTTCGTATTCAGGATGCTTTACCCTTAATATAATAACCCCAAGCGCGGTACTTCCATAAAATATAAAGGAAGCAAATACTAGCATATCGGTTAATTGATCAAAACTTCCTGAGAATACCAAGGCAATGGCCCAAAAAGCTTGAATGAATAAAGCAATATCGGGTGTATTGTATTTGGGATGCACATTCGCTGCTTTATAAAAAAACAATTTATCTCTTGCCATTGCATACATCATTCTAGCAGAAGTTAAAATAGTGCTATTGGTAGCATTTAATGTAGTTACCACAATTAAGCTAGCCACTAAGACCATTCCAATATGTCCGCTTAGTTTACCTGCCACTTCAACTGCAGCAATTTTATTAGGGGTAAGTTGTATGAAATAATCAATGGGTAAAATATAAACAAAAACAATGTTTAATAAAACATAAGCAGTCATAACTATTAAAGTACCAATACCTAATGCCAGTGGTAAATTTCTTTTTGGATTTTTTATTTCTTCGCCGATATAAGCAATTCCATTCCATCCTTCATAACCCCAAAAAGCGCCCAAACTAGCCACAAATAAGGCTTTCAGCAAACTAAACCCATGTAATTCGGGGGCATTGGGTAATTGGCTAGGGGTTGTTATATTAGCCATACTTCCTTGGGAAGAACCAAAACCAATAGCTAAAAATGCAACAATACTAGTTAACATTAAATAAGTAAGTACTGTACTTAATTTACTTGCAAACTGCGCACCCCTATAATTTAATAAGGTAAGTGCTATAATTAAAAAGGAAGCAACTAATTTAATAAACAAAGCCTGTGTAATGGCTATTCCTAAAAAGCTAATACTGTCTCCAACTATGGGAAGCGGAAATAAACTTGTTAAGGATTGCGCGAAAATATAAGCTAGTGCTGCAATAGAAGCAGTTTTAATAACAGTGAAACTAGCCCATCCATACATAAAAGAAAAAAAGCGACCATATACTTTTTGAAAATAAAAGTACTCCCCTCCAGAATTGGGGAACATACTCACCATCTCAGCAGTGGACAAAGCACCTGCTAAACTAATAAGGCCTGCTAATACCCAACAAAGAATAACTAATGTGGGAGAGCCCAATGTTTGTGACATGGGCGCCAACTTCTTAAACACACCAGAACCAATAATTACACTCACTACTAAAAAAGTAGCAGCGCTAAATCCAATTTTAGGTTTTAATACTTCCATTCTACAATTTAGTGTATTCTAGATAAAGTCTATTATAATCTAGTCACGCCAAAACCAGGTTGGCTATTAATATGCATATAGCCATCCTTTAATTCGAAGCCTCCTGTAACTAAATCCTCCGCTAAATCGAAGCTGCCATCTAAATCGATATACTTAGTATTGGAACAGCAGTAAGCTGCGTGCAAGGCTGCGGTAATACTTATGATACTTTCATCATTACAGCCCCAGAATAAATTAATATTCGCGTTTTTAGCAATAGTCGCAATTTCCATAGCGCCCATGATACCGCCACACTTCATTAATTTAATATTATAAACTCCAAAGGGTTTGCTAATAGCATATTCTAATGCAGCCTGCGGATCTTTCAGTGATTCATCACCCATTAATATAGAACGGTAAGCAGGATCTACTTTTAATAATTCTAATTCTTTGCCTACGGGTAAAGGCTGTTCAATTAATTCTATTTTGGATTTTTTGGTGGCCTCAATAAATTTATTCAAGTCGGCCAAGCTATATCCTTGGTTGGGATCTACTCTTATTATATATTCAGTTGGATATTTTTCTTGAAGCTTTACAATTTTTTCAATATCCTCGTCAACATTCAATCCTAGTTTTACTTTTAATACTTTAAAACCAAGACTTAAAAAACCAGCAGCATCTTCTAAAGTTTCTTCTACGCTTTTAATACCAATGGTAATAGAGGTAGGTAAGGCTTTTATTTTTTGTCCATAAAATTCAGCAACGGAAATACCTATGAATTTACCAAAGGCATCGTGCATGGCTATATCAATAGCAGCCTGTGTTCCAGGCAAGTGATCAAAATGTTGCCTTGCTTCATAAATCATTTTTTGAAAATGACGAATATCTCTGCCTACAAAATTTTTAACAAATTCAGTTTCTAAATTAACAGCAGTTTGCGCAGTCGTTTCTCCCACCACTTCTCCCGCTGGGCTTCCACAACCATAGCCCACCATGCCATTGGCTAACTCTACTTCAAAAAAAGCTAAACTCACATCGGAGAATGTACTATAGGCAATGGTATAAGGCTTGGTTAAAGCCATTTTTTTTAGATAAGATCTTAGGGCTACTATTTTCATTGGATACTAATTATTTATTTTTTGATTCTTTATTTACACTATTGTATAAATATTTTACTTACACTTAACAGACTATTTTTTTAAATTTTTTAAAGTAGGTAGTATTTTATCTACTCCTTCTTGTATAGGTAATAATACAGGTATCTTTAATTTTTGCTCATACTGCTTTTGAAAAGCAAAGGCTTCTTCGGTGCTACAGTCTTCAGTATGAATACCCACGGCAATTACTTTTGAACCTAATTTTTCTATAATCTCAATTTCCGATTCAACGCTTGGAATAGAGCCCCACTTTTCATCGTGGTCAAAATATTTACGCTTAGGAGCGAATAACAATATTACATGTTTAGCATTCCCTGATATCAATAACTCAATACCACAAGGACCACTCGGGTTTCTTAAAGAAGACTGGCCTTCTAAGAAAATGAAATCGGGTGCAGTTTCTTTCCAACAAGTAAGAATGGCGTTTTCTAATTCTCCAGAAACAAAATCATTCAATGTTGAATCAAAAACAAAACCATATTTACCCCCTTGCAACCAACCGGTTTGTCCAGTGTAAATCATTTCAGCCTTTAGTCCGTCTGCTTCACAGGCCTGTCTTAACATTCTAGCAGTAGTTCTTTTACCCATAGCGCAATCCATGCCTATCACGGCTATGATGGGGGCGGTTACTTTATAAATATCTCCTGTCCAAAAACTAAGTTGTTCTCTTGTTTTAGGTTTTCTTACATCAATTAACTGCACTCCTTTTTCTTTAGCAAGTGCTACTATCTCAGGCTTCTCATTTAAATATTCATGTAAACCATTTACAATAGATAAACCTCCATGAATGGCTTCAATAATGGTGGTTAACATATTACTCGGTAATCTTCCTCCCACTGTAGCCACTCCAATCACTAAAAATTGAATATCAGTAAGTGAACTTGTTGCAGCGCTTAAATTTTCAAACACGGGTATATTTCTGTTTTTACCGTCTAATAAAGTACCTGCATCTTGACCAGCAGTTTCAGCACAGTCTACCACACCTTTAATGGTAAAGCGTTCTGTACCTCTAATAAGTCCATGTGCAGTTTTAGCATCTAGTGCCTTCAATAAACCATTCGTTAATACAATTGCATTATTCATCTTGCTTACCTTTCTTTTAATTTAAAATTTATTTTCTTTTGAGATTTATTTTCTTTTGATAAGCACGCCTGGGTAATTACCAGTAGCCTTTTGATTTTGATAAGTAAGTTGCCCATTAATCCAAACCATTTCAATACCAGTGGATAAAGCTGTGCTATTTTGAATAGTAGCATTGTCCTTTACAGTAGCTGGATTCAATAAAACTAAATCAGCATAATTACCTGCTGCAATAATACCTCTATCTGTAATGCCTAAATGCTTAGCAGTTAAGCCTGTCATTTTATGAATGGCATTTTCTAGTGAAATGATTTTATCTTCTCTAACATATTTTCCTAAGACTCTTGTAAAAGCACCATGTCCTCTAGGATGGCCGCTAGCACTGCCATCGGAACATATATTGGCATAAGGCCATGCCATTAAATTTGCTATATCCTTTTCAATCATTGACTTGGCAGCAATGGCTTCTACTGTTCCTTTAAATTGGGGATTCTTTTCTTTAAAATCAGCTGCAATAGCAATTAATGCCATTAAAGTTACAGATGGTTTTTCATTTCTCATAACTGCTATGGCTGCAAGCGTTTTACCTCTGTAAGCTTCAATAGGTGCATACTTCACTAAATAAGATTCATTCGCATCAAAGTTATGATTCACGGCAAATTCAGCACTTACCGGATTGGTATAATCTCTGGTTGGAAATAAAACTCTTAAGGTGGAGTTCCAATAAGTATAAGGATATATATCGGCTGTAATATTTATTCCTTCGGCTCTTGCTTTTTCTAATTTTGCAATTAAGGCCTTAGAAGATTCCCAGTCATCTTTTTTAGCAATTTTAATATGTGAAATTTGAACTGGCATTTTGGTGACCCTTCCAATTTCAATAATTTCATCAATAGCGTCTTGGAATCTAATATCCTCACTTCTGATATGACTCATATATCTTGACTTAGCCGCTGCAGCAACTTTTGCAAGTTGTATTACTTCATCTTTGCTTGAAAAAAAGGCTTGCTCATATTCAAGCCCAGTAGATAAACCCAAAGAACCTTTATCTAATTCTTTTTGTAAAATAATTTTCATTCTATCTATCTCAGCTTGAGTTGCCTCTCTATACACATCGTTTTCACCCATTACTTCTTCTCTTAATGTTGCCTGCCCTGTATAGTTTCCTACATTCACTGCCATAGAATGCTCTTTAAACATTTTAGCAATCGTATCCATTGCATAACTACCCCCATCCTGACCTATAATAATAGTAGTAATACCTTGGCTATTAGTAGGAATGGCCTCCGGATGATCATCCAAGTCTCCAAAATGATGACTATGAGAATCAATGAAGCCGGGCGCTAAGACCAAACCCTTGCCATCAATGACCTTCTCATTTTGATTGGCTTTTAATACCCCTACTTGTATGATTTTCTTCCCTTGAATTCTTACCGAGGCACTATAAGCAGGCTTACCCGTGCCATCAATTAATTGCACATTCGTAATGAATTGTGTTGGTTGCGTGCTTGTATTTTTTTGCGCAAATAATGGTGTCGTTATTGATAGCAGCAATAAAAAAGAAAAAATGCTTAAAATTTTTGTTTTCATTTTAATGTGTTGTTTTACCATTTTAATAAGGCTAAGAATATTTTAAAAAAATTAAATTACTATTTAAATTACCAAAAACGAATATACATAGCAGCTACTAATCCAAGCACAATAATCACCATTGCTAAATTAGCATTGCTTAATGTATACTTAGTATTGTCTTCTATTAAATCGTTTTCATGTTTTTGTCCACTCTTATCTAATAAACTTACCAGCACAATCGTAATCATGGTAAATGCAAATACTAATCCCATTTGAATTAAATAAGGAATTTCAAATCCGCCATGTCCATTAGAGTAAGCTGTATATAAAATAGTTTCACTTCCTGCAAGGCCCACAATAAACTTATCAAATACAATAGATAAAATAACACCTACAATAATTCCAGTAATAGCTGCTTTTGAAGTTGCTTTTTTCCAGAAGAAGCCTAATAAGAAAACAGGGAAGATAGCAGGAGAAATATAACCTGTATATTTTTGAATAAATTCAAAGCCACCTTTTCCACCAATACCTAAAGCATCGTTCCAGTTAATAATAATAGCAATGATCAAAGATATAATAATGATGACGCGTCCAATAGTGACTATTTTTGTATCGGAGGCCTCTCTATTAATATATTTTTTATAAATATCTAAAGAATAAATAGTAGAAATACTATTGGCCTTACCAGCTAAGGAGGCTACAATGGCTGCCGTTAAAGCCGCCATGGATAAGCCTTTCAGCCCAACAGGTAAAAACCCTACAACAGATGAATAGGCATTGTCCTGATTCAAACTACCATTACTTAACATCTCTTGTTGTAATTCACCATTTTGATATAAAACATAAGCAGCTATACCCGGTAACACTACAAGAATGGGCATTAATAATTTTAAAAAGGCTGCAAAGAAAATTCCAGTTCTTGCCGTTTTTAAATCGGCCCCCAAGGCTCTTTGTGTAATGTATTGATTACATCCCCAATAATTTAAATTCGCTACCCACATACCAGCAGCCATCATGGCTAGTCCAGGTAAGCTTGAATAATCGTCAATTTGTTTTTGTGTGGCCCCTGCACCTGGTTTATCAAAAATCATTTTAAAATGATCCGGTGCTACTTTTATTAAATGATTAAATCCAGCAATGGCATTACTACCATAACCAAATTTTTCTCCCACCACTGTTAAGGCTATATAAGAAGTAATTAAACCTCCCACTGTCAATACCAATACTTGTATGACATCGGTGTAGCCAATCACCTTCATGCCGCCTAATGTAATAAACAAGGCAAATAATGCAAGGCCTATCATAATTAAATGAAAGTGCGCACCCCCTGTTAAATTATTAATAGCAATAGCACCTAAATATAAAATGGATGTAAGGTTTACAAATATGTATAAGAACAACCAAAAGATTGCCATGATCATGGCCACTGTTTCATTGTATCTTGTTTTTAAAAATTGGGGCATGGTGTAAATTCTGTTTTTCAAATACACCGGCATAAAAAATACACCCACCAAGACTAAAGAAACCGCTGCTATCCACTCATAGGCAGATATCGCTAAACCTAATCTAAAACCATTTCCACTCATGCCAATAAATTGCTCTGCTGAAATATTAGAAGCAATTAAAGAGGCACCAATAGCCCACCAGGTTAATTGACCTTCTGCTAAAAAGAAATCGGTTGAATTAGCGGTGGCAGTTTGCTTGCGTTTATAGATCCAATAACCATAGCTGGCAATTATTAAAAAGTAGAGTATAAAAACAATGTAGTCATAGCTTTGTAATGCCTTCGTCATAGTGATTGGTTTTGGTCTTAAAATTAGGTTATAAACTTAAAAAGGCACCCATTAAGAGTGCCTTTTTTTCAATACTAAACCTCCAGTTCTAGTCCAAACCAAG
>CAIJZF010000225.1 GCA_903825095.1 uncultured Bacteroidota bacterium
AATTCAAAATGTCCCATAGAACCACCAATATTAATAGCTACATCATTGCCCATTACTTGAGCAGCAATCATAGTTAATGCTTCAGATTGAGTAGGGTTTACTTTGCCTGGCATGATAGAAGAACCTGGCTCATTGTCTGGAATAAAAATTTCTCCAATACCGCTGCGTGGTCCAGAAGACAACATTCGCACATCGTTCGCAATTTTCATTAAACTAACTGCCACTGTTTTTAAAGCGCCATGTGCTTCCACAATAGCGTCGTGTGCAGCCAATGCCTCAAATTTATTTTCAGCAGTGATAAAAGGAAGGCCAGTTAACTTTGCAATATGCTTGGCCACATTTACTGAATAATCTTTAGGCGTATTAATACCTGTTCCAACTGCAGTACCTCCTAAGGCAAGTTCACTTAAATGTGCTAATGTATTATGAATAGCTTTTAAGCCATGACTTAATTGACTTACATAGCCAGATATTTCTTGGCCTAATGTTAAAGGGGTAGCATCCATAAAATGGGTACGACCTATTTTAACAATATGCATAAAGTCCTTGCTCTTCGCTTCTAAAGTATTTTTTAAAGCAGTAATACCAGGAATAGTGGTGCCTGTTAAAATTTGATAGGCTGCAATATGCATGGCCGTTGGGAAGGTATCGTTTGAAGATTGTGATTTGTTTACATCATCGTTAGGGTGTAAGAACTTTTCTTTATCGCTTAAGCTTCCACCTTTAATTACATGGGCACGGTAAGCAATGACTTCATTTAAATTCATATTGCTTTGCGTACCACTTCCTGTTTGCCAAACCACTAAAGGAAATTGATCGTCTAATTTACCGGCAATAATTTCATCACAAACTTGTCCAATTAAATCCGATTTTTCTTTAGGTAAAACACCTGCATCAAAATTAGTAAGGGCAGCTGCTTTTTTTAAATAGGCGAATGCTTTAATAATTTCTTTAGGCATTCTATTGATATCCTGTGCAATTTTAAAATTGTCTATACTTCTTTGTGTTTGAGCACCCCAATAAACATTAGCAGGTACTTTCACTTCACCCATCGTATCTTTCTCAATTCTGTATTCCATACTGTTATTTTTTCTATCGCAAAGGTACTAAACTGCTCATAAATTAATTAAGTAAATAGGGGAAATTAATAAGCAAATAGGAGAAATTAATTCCCTTTGAATTCAGGCTTTCTTTTCTCTATAAATGCAGTAATACCTTCCTTCGCATCATGGGTGGTAAAGCATTCACCAAATAATGTAGCTTCTATATCGTAACCATTTTCAGCTTCATTCCAAGCTGCATTTACAGCCTTAATGGAATTGCCTACAGACTTAGGTGCTTTTTCATGCACTACTCTTAAGATAGAGAAGGCTTTATCTAATAATTCTGTTTGAGGTACTACATAGTTTACCAATCCATAATTCATGGCTTGGGTAGCATTAATGGTTTTACCCGTAATCACTAATTCCATGGCTCTTCCTTTACCCACTCTTTGAGTCAATCTTTGTGAGCCACCATATCCTACCATGATACCTAGGTTTACTTCTGGTTGTCCAAAGACAGCGCTTTCAGAAGCGATAATAAAATGACAGGCCATGGCTAATTCACAACCACCGCCTAGTGCAAATCCATTCACACAAGCAATCACTGGTTTTGGAGAATGTTCTATTTTAAAAAATACATCTTGTCCTCTTTTAGCAAGGGCAGTAGCCTCTTCTTTAGATAAGGTTTCAAATTCTTTCACATCGGCTCCTGCTACAAAACTTTTTAATCCTGCACCCGTTATCACTACACTTTTAATTTCTGGAAATTTATATACTCTGTCCATGACTGCATCTAAGTCTTTCATTACTTGCTGATTCAATGCGTTTAATTTGTCGGGACGATTAATGGTAATGATCAAAGTATGATCTTCCATTTTTGTAAACAAAGTGTGGAATGATGACATATAGTTGCAATTTATAAATTAAAAAAGCAGATTACTTATGATTTGCGGCGACCCAATCTTTTATATAGCTAGCAATATCGGCAGTATTGGTGCCAGGAGCAAATAAAGTGCCAATACCCATTTCTCTTAATTTGATACTGTCTTGTTCAGGAATAATACCACCTCCCGTTAATAAAACATTGTTTAAACCTTTTTCTTGCATGAGTTGATACACTTTTGGAAATACCGTCATGTGTGCGCCAGATAATATACTAATGCCAATAGCGTCAACATCTTCTTGTAAGGCAGCTTGCACCACCATCTCAGGGCTTTGACGAAGACCCGTATAAATAACTTCCATACCCGCATCGCGTAGCGCAGTGGCAATTATTTTTGCGCCACGATCATGTCCGTCTAGTCCAACTTTTGCTACTAATACTCTAATGGGTTTCATTACTATTAAATTACATTATTTTCCTGAAATTAATCGCAAACTATGTTCAATTCTTGCATTCGTATCAGAAAGTTCAATTGATTCAATGATGTCAAATACCCCAGGTCCAAATTTACCACCCACTAGCATAATTCTAAGATGTAGTAATAAATCGCCTGGTTTTATTTCATGTGCAGTGGCTAATTCTTTAAAACCTGCTTCAAGGTTTGCTGCAGGCAATGTTTTAACACCTTCTGCAATTTTTTGTGCATATAGTTTTACTAATGCATCAAAGAAGCGCTGCTTTTTCTCTTCCCATTTAGGCAAGATAGCTGCTGTGTCAATAGTGGTGGGTGCAGCAAAAAAGAAATGACTTTGCGCTATAAAGTCCGCTAATAAATGACAACGGTCTTTTACCAGTCCAATGACTTTTACTAAATAAGGCGCTTCATGTACTTCAATTTTTGCAAAGTCTAAAAAGGGTTGAAGTAATGTTGCCAATACTTTATTATCTGTTCTTTTGATCCATTCTTGGTTGAACCATTTTGCTTTTTCATAATCAAACTTAGCGCCCCCTTTATGTACTCTTTCAATATCAAAACTTGCAATTAATTCATCCAAGCTAAATATTTCTTTATCTGTTCCATCATTCCAACCTAATAGGGCTA
>CAIJZF010000226.1 GCA_903825095.1 uncultured Bacteroidota bacterium
CAAAATTAATGTTATCTAAAAGTTAAATTATTTAAATATTTTTTTTAATTTCCATCCTGAAGATTTTATTTAATTATAATTTAAACAACAACATGAGAAAAAAACTATTATGGTGTTTGTTTTTTGCGTTTTTCTCTATCCAAGCGGCAATCGCTCAAAACACAACTGTCACTGGTAAAGTAGCCGATGAAAAAGGTACTCCAGTTGAAGGTGCTGTGATTACTGAAAAAAATGTAACAAAAAACAGAACGCTTACTGATGTCAATGGTAATTTCAGAATCAGTGTTAAGACTGGGGCTGTTTTGCAAGTATCGAGTGTAGGCTTTGAGAAAAAAGAAGCAACCTCACAAGCGGTAACCAATTTCATTTTAAAGGCTTTAAAAGAAGATTTAAGTGAAGTGGTTGTTACAGCCTTGGGTATCAAAAAAGAAAAGAAAGCATTAGGTTATGCTGTTTCTTCCATTGGTAAAAAAGATTTAGAACAAAAACCAGAGATTGATATTGCGCGTTTATTAAACGGTAAAGCACCAGGGGTAAACATTGGGAACACCAGTGGTTTATCTGGTTCTGGTACGAACGTGGTTATTCGTGCAATTAGTACTATTTCTGGTAATTCGCAACCTTTGTGGGTAGTGGATGGTGTGCCTTTTGATGGTGGTACGAATAACCAAGCTGGTTTTACCTATGGAAACAATACCCCTAGCCGTTTCTTGGATCTTGATCCAAATAACGTAGAGTCAATCGATGTATTAAAAGGCTTGAGTGCGACAACACTCTATGGTGAATTAGGAAGAAATGGGGTTATCTTAGTTTCCACCAAAAATGGATCTACTCAAAAAACTAGAAAGAAAAATGAAGTAACGGTTACACAGTCTTATGCTGTTAACCAAGTGGCTAATTTACCTGAATACAACACTTCCTATGGTGGTGGTTTTGATTTGAGTTTAGGTTTGGCATTCTTTTCTAACTGGGGTGCAAAGTTTACAGATCCTCCAGCTAAGGTGGCACATCCTTATAGTAGGGCTGTCTTAAATGCAGCATTTCCACAATACGTAGGAAACAATGATTATGAATTCAAATATTACAATAGCGTATCAAGATTTTTCCGTGAGGGGATTTCTAAAAATACTTCTGTCAATTTTGCAGGGTCTGCGCAAAATTTAAATTATAATATTAACTATGGTTACGTTGATGACCAAGGTTTCGTAGAAGGTAATGGTTCAATTAAAAACAATCTCTCTATGGGAGGTACTATGAAATTAACCAACAAATTAACGTTGAATGGTACATTTAACCATGTTACTACTGATGTAAAATCACCTCCAACTTCTCCTTCTTTTGGTTCTACTGCATCTAATCCTTCATTGTATGGTGATGTAATGTATACGCCAACTGCCGTTGATTTGATGGGATTAGAGTGGGAAAATCCAATTGATCATTCGCATGTTTACTACAGAGGTGGAAATGATATTCAAAATCCTCGTTGGACATTGAAAAATTCATTTACACAAGATAAGGTAAGCAGAAATTATGGACAGGTTTCTTTAAACTATGACTTGAGTCAAAAAATTAAAGTACAATATCGTTTTGGATATGATGATTATTCAAACTATCAATTGTATGCGCAAAATAAAGGAGGTACCTATTATCCTCAAGGTTTCCTTAGAACCTCTACTGGATTTAACAGCATCTTAGACCACACTTTAACTACAACCTACAAAACTGATATCAATAATGATTTCAATTTAGACGTTTTAGCTGGTGTAAACTCTAGAGAATTAAGTTACAACCAAATGGGTGCAACTAGTAAGGAGCAATTGGTTTTCGGTTTATTAGATCACACCAACTTTGTGACCCATGATATTGTGAATGAAGCGGGTGCTGACATGGATTATTTAACTAAATCACAATCAGTAGGTGCTTTTGGATCGGCTACATTGGGTTACAGACAATATGCTTACTTAGTAGTTGGTGGTAGAAATAGCTGGACCTCTACTTTAGAATCTGCCAATAGAAGCGTATTTTATCCAAATGTTAGTGGTTCATTTATAGCTACAGAAGCCTTTGATTTTTTAAGAAATAAGAAAAACGTAAACTACTTAAAGCTTCGTTTAGGTTATTCAACTGCAGCTAATTTCCCTAATCCTTACTCAACACGATCTGCATTAAATATTTCTACTAGAAACTTTATGACCAACGCAGGAACGGTAATTAATACAAATTCAATTCCTAACTTTTTACCAAATCCAAACTTAAAGCCTGAGTTGATGGCAGAGACGGAGACAGGTATTGAAGGTAAATTTTTCCAAAGTAGATTAAGTACAGATATCACTTTATACAAGCGTGTTTCAAACGATCAAATTTTGAATAGAGATTTAGATCCGTCTACTGGTTATACATCTCAACAAATCAATGCTGGTAAAGTAACTAACAAGGGTATTGAAGCCCAAGTTGCTTATAAAATTATCAGAAACAAAGATTGGGTTTGGGAAGTAACAGGAAACTGGACCATTAATGAATCAATGGTATCTGATATTCCTTCAGACTTAAAAGAAATTCTTTATGCTGGTTATACCACTTTGGGAAACTTTGCAATCAACGGCCAACCTTTAGGCATCATGAAAGGCTATTATTTCCAAAGACATGAGAATGGCCAATTATTAGTGGGTGCGGGTGGTGATTATTTAGCATCAACTTCCATTGGTATTATTGGTAATCCTAATCCTAATTACAAATTATCTGGTATTAATAGTTTAACCTACAAATCATTCACCTTTAGATTCCAAGTGGATTATACGGATGGTGGTGATATGTATTCCTCCACTGCTAGATCATTATTGGCTAGAGGTGTTACAAAAGATACAGAATTTGATCGCGCTGCACCATATATTTTACCTGGGGTAACTGCAGATGGCAAGCCAAATAATATTCAAATCAGTGCCACACAAGGGTACTTCAATAACGTGTTTGGTCCAGATCAAGGAGGTATTTTTGATGCAACTGTAGTAAGATTAAGAGATATGTCTATGTCTTACGCTTTGCCTGAAAAATTATTAAATAAAACGCCATTTGGTAGTGTATCCATCACTGCTAACGGAAGTAACCTTTGGTATTATGCACCCAACTTTCCTAAATACATGCACTTTGATCCTGAAACCAATGGTTTAGGTGTAGGTAATGGTAAAGGTTTGGAATTTATCACAGGTCCTTCTGCACGTAGAATGGGTTTAAGTGTAAGAATAACTTTTTAATACTAACTAAGTAAAAGTAATGAATATGAAATATTTTAAAATTATAGTAATCCTTGCGTTATTTTCAACTACGGTTGCATGTAACAAGCAATTGGATGCGCTTTTGGAAAATCCCAATGCGCCTTCTGTGAATACTGCCGATGTTGACTTATTGTTAAACACGGTTCAAATATCATTCACAGGATTTTTTGACGATGCATCAAATTTAGGAGGTCAGTTAACTAGACAACAAGCTATGTTTGGACCCCTTTATTCAAATGCTTATTCACCTGGTTCTTCTGATGGCTTATGGTCAACAGGGTATACGACTATTATCAAAAATGCAAATGCCTTAATTCCTTTAGCGCAAACGCAAAAGAAATATAGAGCAGCTGGTATGGCTAAGTTTTTCAAAGCCTACACCTTAGCATTATTGGTAGATGCTTTTGGTGATATCCCTTGGACTGAAGCAGAATTAGGTATCGAAAATCCTAATCCCAAACAAGACAAAGGTGCTGCCGTATATGCTGCAGCTATTGCAATACTAGATGATGCGATTGTAGATTTTAATAAAGCAGGATCTGCTGCTGTAGCGAGTGATTTATATTATGGAAATAATAGTGCAAGATGGATTACAGCTGCTAAAACAATCAAATTTAAATTGTTAATGCAAACCCGTAAAGTGGATGCTACTGCTGCTGTAAAAATTCAAGCATTAGTTACGGAAGGTGATTTAATTAAAACACTAGCTAATGATTTTAATTTCAAATACGGAACGAACAGAAATTCTCCTGATGCACGACATCCAGATTATGCAGGAAACTATAATACAGCAGGATCTGTAGGTGAGTATATGGGAGATTGGTTTATGTGGGCGGTAGCAGCTGAAAAAAATGGTGGAACCGTTTCAGGTGGAAAGGGAACAACCTTAGATCCTAGACAACGTTACTATTTTTATCGTCAAAATACAAGTGGTGCTAATGTGAACGAGATCACATTGTCTTGTAGTACATTTCCAAAACCAGCACACTACACAGATGCACAACCTTTCTGTTATGTAGGTACTGGATATTGGGGACGTGATCATGGTGACAATAGTGGTACGCCTCCAGATGGTTCTTTTAGAACTACATGGGGTATTTATCCAGCAGGTGGTTTGTTTGATGAAAATCAAAATACCAAAGTTGGTTTAGAAGTAGGAGGTAAAGGTGCTGGTATCTTACCCATTTGGAATTCAGAGTTCACTTATTTCAAATTAGCTGAAGCTGCTGCAACTGGTGTTATTACCGGCGGTATGGCTGCTGCAAAAACAAATCTATTACAAGCTATTGGAAATAATATGATCAAAGTACTTAGTTTCCCAGCAACTTTAGGTGTTACGCCTAGTGCAACCTATGCTGCTACTACCGCTACTGTAACTAACTACGTAACTTTAGTTGCAGCTGCATTTGATGCTGCTAATGATGCTGGAAAGTTAGAAATTATCATGAAAGAATATTATTTGTCAACCTGGGGTAATGGTTGGGAGGCTTACAATGCATATAGACTTACGGGCTATCCAAAAAATATGCAGCCAACGGTAACTTCTCCAACACCAGGCTTTTTTATACGTTCATTTTACTACCCTTCAGTATATGTAAACAGAAATTTGAATGCGCCAGCACAAAAAGCATTGGGTACTAAAGCTGAAAAAGTATTTTGGGACAATAACGCTGATAATTTCATCAATTAATAAATTTGACAATAATGAAAAAAATATTAAATAAAATATTAATTGCAATTGCCTTCATGGCATTGGTTTCTTCTTGTCAAAAGGAAGACCTCGCAACTAATAACCCTTTTGTTGATATCAACAATTTGGGTAAAGGGGCTTATGTTACCTTGAATTCGGTGACCAATGCCAACCTAAATTTTGCTGCTATTGATGCTTCATCAGTAGGAGTTAAGATTGATCCATATGATAATGGTGTAAAAATAAAAGAAGTAAAATTGTATGTATTCAAAGGATCTTCATCGGATCCAAAGGCTTGGAAGTTAATAAAAACTATTCCAATTTCAGGAACTACAACAATTGCAGCTACCGGTGCTGAAATAGCAAAGGCTTATGGAATGGCCTCGTCAGCGTTATTTGCGCCAGGTCAGTTTTACACTTTTTATCATCAGTTAGTAACTGAGGATAATAAAACTTATGACATTTCCAATACCGTGGGTGCTTTAGAATCTGCCGGTGGATATAATGCTTGTATGAGATGGACTGCTTATGTGGTTTGTCCTTTTACTGGTAATATGAAAGGCACTTATACTGTAGTTCAGGATGATTGGCAAGATTGGTCAGTAGGTGATATTGTTTCTGTAAACGATGGCCCAGGCGCTAATCAAATTAACATTTCTGCAGTGTGGCCTAACCCTGCCTATGGGGATAAAAAGAATGACTTAGTTATAAATGTGGATCCTGCTACAGGAGCTGCAAAGTTGGCTACTAATAATGTTATTTTTGCTGATTATGGACAACTTACAAGTGCCTATATTCCAAGTTCAGGAACCAACGGATATGTATTCTCTTGCACTGGTTATGTCGGCTTGAAAATTGGTATAAAATACGGAACTACTGATAATGGAGTTAATACGCTTACGTTGAAAAAACGTTAATTCCATTTAGCAGTGTCGTCTTAAAAAACGAAACAAGTTGTGTCGTCCTAAATAAACGATACGGGTTTTAAAGATTAAAAATACCTAATTAAACCGAAGCAAGGAGCTCCTTGCTTCGGTTTTTTGTTTTGTAGGTCTTCATGGTGACCTTGTTTTGTTGATGCATTTGACTTGGGGTTAACATAGAACATGAAAAATGTGGCCTTTCTGTGTTGTAGATTTCAACAGTTTCAGTCACTATCTTTTTTAATGTTGCTAGGTCTACTTTGTATTTTTCCAAGTCAAACTCATTTTTAATAATACCATTTACTCTTTCTGCTACTGCATTGGAGTATGGATCATAACTAGTTGTCATACTACACAAGAGTTCGCATTCTTTTAGCAGATCCTGATAATCATTAGAACAGTATTGTAGCCCTCTGTCAGAGTGATGTATCAAAACTTCTTTAGGATACATTCTTCCTTTTACTGCCATGTGTAAAGCTCTTAATGAACCTTCCGTACTTAAGCTACTTGACAAGTCATACCCTACGATTTTTTTAGAGTAAGCGTCTGTTACTAATGCTAAATAATTATAAGATCTTGTTGTCCCAACATAAGTTATATCCGATACCCACACTTGCTCAGGTCTGACAATAGTTGTTCCTGTTACGATATCAGCATGCTTACGGAACCTATGGTACGAGTTAGTTGTAACGCGGTAGTTCCTTTTTGGATATATACGCATTTGGTTTGCTTTCATGATAGCAAACAACTTGTCTCTTCCTATACCTATTGCCATTAACTGATCCTTGAGTATA
>CAIJZF010000227.1 GCA_903825095.1 uncultured Bacteroidota bacterium
AAGCATTAAAAGAAATTTTCGAGTAAACGATAAATTGAAAGGATATCAAAACCTTCAATACATTAATTACTATACTCAAATGACAGGCTCCTTAGATAGTATTAAATTTTTTCAGAAAAATTTTGGCACACAACAAACTTTCACCTTTAGAAAAATTGATGCAATTCGTTTTAGACAAAACCTAGAGTACAACTGGAATAAGCAGTCTAATACAATGCTTAATTTCATGTATCGTAATAATACCATGGACCAGAACCCTACTTATTCTATAGCGTCTACTAACAACCCAACGAAATTCAAAGGACAAGTGAATAGCAACCATTTTGATGCCTATGTACTAGACCTTCAACATGTATGGAGCCTTCCAGCGCTAAGTAGCAAAATAATGCTGGGCGGTTATTGGGATATTACCCATCAAAATTTAATTGCCCACTATATAGATATTATAAAAGACACTAGCATTGGTAAGTACACAAAATATGCTTACCCCAGCAGGGATTCACTTATTACAAATTATAATACGACCATTAGCAATAAAGCTATTTACTTTAATTATATCGCCAATTTGAATAAAGCCATTCGTTTGAATATGACCATGCGCTATGATAATTTTGAATATCTTTTTAACAATCTACTTCCTCTTGGAACCCCATCTGCAAAAAATAATTTTACACAATTCACACCTAAAATAGGTCTTACTTATAATCACAGAAATTGGGGTAGCTATATTAATTTTAGCAAGGGCTTTGTACCTCCTCAAATTACCGAGATATACAATGCCATTAGGGTGCCCTATTTATTACCACAAGATTTTTCCAATAGGGAAATAGGCGCTTGGTACCAACATAAAAAAATAAGCGCAGAAGTTTCCGTGTATTCTTTGCAAGGGAATAACGAAATTATTTCAGTGAGACAAACGGATGGCGTGAACTTAAATCAAAATTCAGGCGCTACAAGCCATATGGGTATTGAATATCAAGTACGCTATCAATTAGCACCCACTATGGAAATAAGTTTGAATGGATCCAATACCCGTCATCAATATTTAAATACTATTATTAAAGGCGTGGATGTAAGTGGTAAAGAAATGAATGCGGCCCCGCATGTTTTAAATAACCTAGGTATTACTTGGAAGCCAACTAGAATTATACGCGGTGCACTAGAATGGATACGTCAATCAAGTTATTATATGGATGAAACCAATGCCACCAAGTATTCTGGCTTTGACTTATTGAATGCCAGGTTCGGACTTCAATTAAAGAAATCGGAACTATGGTTGAATGTTTTAAACCTTACCAATACTTACTATTCTACCATGGCTACCAAAAACTTTAGTGTAAAAGGAAGCAGTGCTTATTCTTATTATTTAGGAGAGCCAAGATCCATTACCATTGGATGGCGATGGTATATTATTGATTAATTCTAATTCTCATACCTCCCATGCCACCGCCTCTTTGCATGTCTTCCATAATTTTTTTCATACTCTCTGCAAATTGCGCACGGTTCATTTTATCTCCTTTAGTAGGTTGCTTTAATTCTTTAGCAGCGTACTTAGCTGTAAACTCAGTAGCAGTAATCACATTGCCCCCATTATCGCTATCTACTTCTAAAATGGCGCCTGGTAGTCCCGCATAAGCATCAGGCCCAACCGATACAGGAATAGACTCTGTATACCAAACCACTAATTCAATTTCTTTAGGTTTTACAGGTGCTGCAGTATCTTGGTTGTTTCTATTTCTTCCACCACCAAAACGCATATTCATTTGCTGTGGGGCAATCATAGTAGTTGCTTTTTTACAAACAAACTTTGCAATGGTTTTAGTTTCATCCGATAATTTCCAATTATTAGGCTTTAAAGAATCTACAATTAAAAATTCTTTCTCAAATAAAGAACGAGACTCATATTGCATTTGATTAGGAATATCGGTATAGGTTGCCGTTTCTGGCATTCTAAAATTAAAACGCATGCCGCCTCTTTCTCCGCCGCCTCCGCCGCTATTAGCAAATGGGTCTGGCGCTTCTTCTTCAGGTATGGTTTTAAACATACTCGCTTGCTCATTAAATAAAAGCTCAAATTTTTCAGTTCTAAACTCAGGAATACGAGCTCTCATTTCCGGGTCGGTAATCATTCTATACATATTAATTTTTCTTTCGAAAATTAACTTACCTTCTTTTACTTGTGCAAAAGAACTGGTAAAGGCTACTAGCATCATTGTAAGTGCTAAGAATATTTTACGCATATTGTTTATTTTAAAATTTGTATTTTAATAAAGATTTACTAAAGATAATTAATTCATACGAATCATCACATTTCTTGGACCACCACCGCCTAAACCAGATTTTTGCAAGCTATATATAAAGCTTACTAAGAAGTACTGATTAATCACATTGTATTGTTGGTCCACAATTTGATTTTGCGATACATTTCGGCTAATACCGGCGTTTTTATTCAATAAGTCAAAGGCACTCACCCTTAATTCTGCCTTTTTATTTTTCATAAAAAACTTAGAGAAGCTTGCATTCCAAATAGGTATAGAAGTATTATAGCCAGCAGCTCTTCCAGAGTTAATGGTATAAGTAAAGCTTTGATTGAGTAAGAAGTTTTTAGGCAGGTAATTATTCATCTCAGCGCTAAATACCTTCGTTAAATAGTTAGTATTCAAACCTGCGTTAATGGCATTATTGGTTTTACTATAAGAATATCTAGTAGAAAAATCAATATCAATCACTTCATCTAATTGAAAGTTATAGGATACAGAAGGCCCAAATGATTTAGTGACAATGGTATTTAATAAAGCGTTCGCATAAGATATATTATTACTCACGCCTCCATTTATTCCAAAGTTCATTCTAGAATATATTTTCTTTAATCCAAAACCATAGTTCACGCTACCATTCACACGATAAGCGCCATTCACGTTCACAGGTCTTGATAAAGTAACTCTACTTGGTAAAATACTATCATAATTCACGATAGAGTTATTAGTCGCAGCCGCATTTAAGTTAGCAAAGAAATTACGTCCTGATATAATTTTAGAAGAGAAGAAACGCATATTTAAATTATGTACATAACTTCTTTTCAAATCGGGATTACCAATAGTTTGTCTATTAATATTACTTTGATCGAGTACCGGTTGCAACTGCGTTAAAGAAGGCTGATTGGTTGAAGTACGGTAATTAATATTTAAGTTCTTTGTTTGAGAGAAATTGTATTGGTACATGGCGGTTGGCAAGATATCTTGAAAGCTTTGATTCAATTTTGTTTTCGCACTTATATTCTCGCCTACCAATTGGGCATTTTGTAAACTAAAGCCTGTAGAGAAATTATACTTTTTTTGATTGGTTCTAAAGTTTAAACCTCCGCCGCTATAAGTATACTCGCTATTAAATTCATTGGTAAGTCTTGTATTTAATTGATCATAGCTTGAACTACCGCTATTCTTATCGTATACTTTCTTGCTTGTCTTTCCAATGCTTTGACTTAAATAAGCATTGAATTCTAGTAATGTTTTTTTACCCAAGGGCTCGGTATACACTACATTAGCTGAATAGCTAAGGGTATTGCCTTTTCTAATATTTTGTTGGTCTAAAATAGAGTCTTTTAATAAAGTACCGCCGCTGCCATAAGTAAACTGGTCGGTGTATTGACTCCCTGTTGCATTAGATTCATTATAACTATTGGTAATGGTAGATGAAATAGTTCTTCCTTTTTTAGCAAACTTTTTTCTTAATAATAAATTACTGGCCGCATTGCTCGCATCGGTCACACTAGTGGATGCAGATCGAGTCGCATTGGTTTTAGTTTTAAAAGCGTCGGGTAAAAAAGTTTCTGTAGTATCGTAAGACTCAGAAGTACCGTGTTGCTTTCCAATACTAGGGGTGAATTTATAAGAAAAAGATTCTGATACGGTTTGGTCAATGGTGCTACCATAGCTTTGTTGTTGGTTTCTAGTAACAGACCTTGAACTGGAAGTTCTATTAAATAAATTACCTGGCGTTAAATTTTGTGTGTAAGAATTACTATTATTATTACGCTCTACATCATTCAATGAAAAATTTGCATTGAAATTTGTTTTCTTATTATTAAATAAATTAGAATAGTTACCACCACCTGAAAGCGTGGTGGCCACACCTTGTGCGTTATTATCGGTTCCACCACCGCCGCCAAAATTAAGAGTCATTCCACCGCCACCGCCGGGTCTTCCACCACCCCCGCCAGAAAAATTAGCAATGTCTCTACTCGAGAACCCTTGTCTATTGGTATTATTAGCTGTTCCTATTAATGAGTATTGTTCGTCATTATTCAATCTATTCCAATTGCCTTGTGCGTCAAATCTGCTAGGTGTTCCAGCGCCTCCTGTTAATTTTCCAAAATTGGATTGGTTTCTATCTTTCTTTACTTTTAAATTAATGGCTGTCTCTTCCGTTCCATCATCAATGCCGGTAAACATGGCTTGATCCGATTTACGATCATAGACTTGTATTTTATCAATCGCATCTGCAGGTAAATTTTTAGTAGCCATTTTAGGATCTCCTGTAAAAAATTCTTTTCCATTCACAAATACCTTGGTCACTGTTTTTCCATTCACCGTAATTCCACCCGACTTATCTACTTCAATACCTGGCATTTTTTTCAATAAATCTTCCACCACTGCATTGGGCGGCGTTTTAAAATTTTCTGCATTGAATTCTATAGAGTCGCCATTAATAACTACTGGAGGCCTGCGTGCGGTAACGGTAACAGATGTCATTTTACTAGCATCTTCTAAATAAATATTATTAAGATTTAATACCGGTGTGGCTCCTGTTTTAAAGGCAAACCATTGTTGTTGATAGCCTACATAAGAAATAGACAATAAATATTTTCCTGCAGGTACATTTTTAATAGTGAAAAAACCATCCTCACCACTTCTAGCAAAACTCACTAAAGAAGAATCCTTTGAACGTACTAAAGAAACCGTTGCATAAGGCAGGGCTCTTTTAGCCATACTATCCATAATCGTTCCTTCTATTTGAACATTCTGCGCCATAGATACATAACTCATTAATAATAAGCTATTTAGAATAAGAAGCCTTAGTATACTGGTTTTTTTCATATTTGTAAAATTACGACTCCATTCGTAAATGGGTAGTTTTTGGAGCATTTTTATTGATAAACGGCAATTCAAAGGCAAATTTGGAGTCTATTTTTTCACCTATTTAGCTAACTTTCAAAAAAATTACCAATGAGAAAATATACAATTACCTGCGTTTTTAGTTGGACGCTATTAATGATGTTTGGTTTAACCAGCAGCTATGCACAAACCAAAACAAATGCTGTAAAAGACAGTACCCAATTTACAAGTTTTAAAGGCATGCCCTTGAAAGCTACTCGTGCCATTGCTATGAAAACCAGCGAAGGTACTTGGACCTCTTTAGCGATTAGCCCTGATGGAAAAACGATATTGTTTGATTTAATGGGAGATATATATAGTATGCCTGTAGAAGGTGGTAAAGCAACTGCTATTACAAAGGGAATAGCTTATGACAATCATCCTAGCTATAGCCCAGATGGTAAAAGAATTTTATTTATTTCTGATAGAGGCGGCGCAGAAAATTTATGGTATATCGATATTGCTAAAAAAGATACCATTGCTTTAACCGAAGATCAAAATCAAAATTTTCCAGGCGCTGTGTATACTCCAGATGGTAATTATATAGTGTATACCAAAGGAAGAAGAAATACAAAATTGTATTTGATGCATAAAAATGGAGGTGCAGGAACGAATTTAATTTCTTTACCAGCTGCATTAAAAACAATTGACCCTGCAGTGAGTGCAGATGGAAGATTTATTTATTATTCTTCAAGAATGAGTGCATGGAACTACAATGCCATGTTACCACAATATAGTATTGGTGTTTATGATAGAGAAAAAGGAACTACGCGTACTATTGCTTCAAGATATGGTTCTGCTTTCACACCTGTACTTTCTAAAGATGGTAAATGGATGGTGTACGGAACAAGATTTGAAGATAAAACAGGACTCGTGAAACGTAATTTAAATACAGGAGAAGAAACATGGTTGGCCTATCCTGTACAAAGAGATGATCAAGAATCCATTGCAGTTTTAGGTGTATTACCTACTATGACTTTCACCCCTGATAGTAAAAATTTATTAGCCTCTTATGGTGGGAAAATTCATAGTATTGATATTGAAACCGCTGCACAAAAAGAAATTAGCTATACAGTAGATGCCTCCATAGAAATGGGGCCTGAAGTACTTTTCAAGTATCCTATTAAAGATACCAGTGCTGCACAAGCCACTCAAATTAGAGATGCAGTTCCTTCAGCGGATGGAAAAAAATTAGCCTTCACCGTACTTAATAAATTATATGTGATGGACTACCCAAATGGAACGCCTAAAAAATTAACAAATAATAATTTTACAGAAGCGCAACCTATTTGGAATTCTAATGGTAAGACTATTTATTTTGCTACCTGGTCTGAAAATGGGGGAAGTATTAGAAGTATTGATATTGCTTCAGGCAAAGAAACAATACTTACTAAAGAAAACGCTTTATACCAAGGCCTAGCTATTAACGAAACAAAAAATAGAATTGTATTTAATAGAACGACGGTTCAAAAATTTAAAGATTCAAAAGACCCTAATTATAATGATGATGAAGATGATCTTTGTTGGTTAGATTTAAACGACGGCAGTATTCATGTCATTGATAAAGCCGATGGTCGCAGCAATGCCCATTTTGTAAACGGTGAAGACCGTATTTATTTAAATAAATATGGAAAATTAACTTCTATTCAATGGGATGGTGGAGATGAAAAAGAAATTGTAAAAATTACAGGTATTACCACTTTTGGTAGTGTTGCACAAAGCAAAGGAAGGCCTGTTGCAGATGTTTTAGATTTAGATGAAGAAGAGGAAGATGCCGCTAAAGAAAATAATCCAGCATCTAGTGCGAATACCATTTTAATGTCTCCTTTAGGAAAAGCAGCTATTGCACAAGTGAATAATAATATTTACTATATCACTATTCCACAAGCAGGTAAATTAATAGACATTTCTGTAGCAGAAGCGAAAAGCGCAGCCTTCCCAAGTAAACTCTTAACAGAGATGGGTGGTGAGTTTCCAAGTTGGGAAGCCAATGGTAAAATTATCCATTACAGTCTAGGTGCTGCACATTTTACTTATGATATAGACGCATCTTATGCATTTGATGATAGTTTAGCGGTGGCTAAAAAAGCAGAAGCCGCTATTAAAAAAGATACGACTGCTAAAGACAGTACTAAAAAAGAAACAGTGAAGAAAGCTGAAAAGAAAGAAGATCCAAAATACAAAGCCACTGAAAATTGGGTGAAAGTATTTTATGAAAAAGATATGCCTACTACACATATTTTATTAACCAATGCAAGAATTATTACCATGAAAGGTGATGAAGTCATTAGCAGAGGAGATATTTATATTGTAAACAATCGTATTAAAGCGATTGGTAAGTCGGGTAGCTTAAAAGTGGAATCTGGAACAGAAAGAGTAAACGTATCGGGCAAAACAATTGTTCCTGGATTTGTAGATACGCATTCTCATATGTGGCCAAGCTGGGGTATTCATAAAACACAGGCTTGGGTATATGCAGCCAACTTAGCCTATGGTGTGACTACCACACGTGACCCACAAACAGCTACTACCGATGTATTAACTTATAGCGATATGGTAGATGCTGGTATGATGATGGGACCAAGAGTATATTCAACCGGACCTGGTGTAGGTTATTGGGCTTATAACTTAAAAGATTCAACACAAGCAGAATCGGTATTAAGTCAGTACAGTAAATACTATAATACAAAGTATATTAAAATGTATTTAGTAGGGAATCGTAAACACAGACAATGGGTAATTCAGGCTGCTAAAAATCAAAAATTAATGCCGACTACTGAAGGAGGTCTTGATTTTAAATTAAACATGACCAATTTATTAGATGGCTATCCTGGTCATGAGCACTCTATTCCTATTTATCCTTTATATGATGATGTGGTGAAAACAATTGCTGCATCTAAAATGACAGTTACTCCTACTTTACTCGTTTCTTATGGTGGACCATGGGCAGAGAACTATTATTATGAAAATGAAAATCCTTATAGCAATGAGAAGATGCAATACTTTAC
>CAIJZF010000228.1 GCA_903825095.1 uncultured Bacteroidota bacterium
CATAGCGATGCCGATTATTTAACCCAAATAAGAGAATGGCTAAACGCCATCTTGAAAAATGGGCCAGTGGCCCAGGTGAAGTGGGTAGATGAGACCAGTAAAATGGGCAGGGAGCCTCAGAAGCAGTTTTTGAAGTATTTTAACCATTTACTAGAGCAAAGCATTCGCTTAAAAATACTAGGCACCGACCTGCCTTTGGACCCCGATTTAAAGGATTTTGCCTTAAGAATCAATAAGATAGCAAGTGTAGGCCAGATGGAGGCTATAATTCAAGAAATTGACAAAGCCACCTATTATATTGAGAGAAATGCCAACCCCAAAATGCTATTTATGGCCTTAGGCATCAAGTTCTATCATATCATTCAGAACAAAACCTTAATTTTGACAGATACCTAGCAAGTGCGTGAGAGAACCAGAGAAAAGAAGCTAGGTCCGGTATTTTATTCATTAACAGTAGAACTTACATAATATGGGATGTGGATCTTGTGGAACAGGAACACCAAATGGGTGTAAAAGTAATGGAGGCTGTAGTACAGGAGGTTGTAATAGACTGAATGTCCATGATTGGTTACGCGATTTACCTATCGACGATGCCGCTACACAATGCAAAGTAGTAGAAGTTAGCTTCAAACAAGGCAGTAGAAAAGAATTCTTTAGAAACACCACTTCACAACATTTTGAAAAAGGCGACTACGTTACCGTAGAAGGGGTCAATGGATTTGACCTAGGAGAAATTGCCTTGACAGGTGAACTTGTGCGTATTCAATTAAAGAAAAGAGGGACAGATGAGTTCAGCCCTGAGATGAAAAAGATTTTAAGACCTAGTAACGAAAGAGATTTAGAAACTTATCATATTAGCAAAAGCAGAGAAGCTGCTATGCTATCTCGCAGTCGTGCCGCTGCTAGAGACCTCCGATTGGAAATGAAATTAAGTGAAGTAGAATTACAAGCAGATGGTAAAAAAGGAACTTTCTTTTATACAGCAGATGATAGAATTGACTTTAGAGAACTCATCAGAACTTTTGCGGGTGAGTTTAAAGTAAAAGTGGAAATGCGTCAAATAGGTATTAGACAAGAAGCGGCGAAAGTAGGTGGTATTGGAAGTTGTGGTAGAGAATTATGTTGCAGTACTTGGTTACACGATTTTAAAAGTGTGAATACGACTGCTGCGCGATATCAAAATTTATCAATTAATCAAACAAAATTGAGTGGTCAATGTGGTAGATTAAAATGTTGTTTGAATTTTGAATTAGATACTTATTTAGATGCCTTACAAGGTTTCCCCGACTATGCAGATACACTTCAAACAGTAATGGGTCAGGCCTTTTTAATTAAGAAAGATATTTTCAAAAATTTAATGTGGTATACCCTTCCTAATAATACCAAGCATTTTCCTTTAACCATTGACCGTGTTATCGAAATTAAAAAATTAAATAAGCAAGGTATTGCAGTAGAGGAATTGCAAGCAGTAGAAATTACCGGAAAAAATAAAGAAGTAGAACCAGAATTTGTAGAATTAGTAGGTCAGATAAGTTTACGTTCATTAGAAAAGAATGATCGCAGAAGAAGAGACCAACAAAGAAATACAAATCAAAACGATCGTAGACCTATGCAAGGAAATGGTCCGCAACAAAGAAACGATCAGAGAAACGATCAACGTCCAGATAATAGAAACAATCGTCCGAATAATGGCCCGAACAACGGACCAAACAATAGACCTAATAATGGACCAAGCAATGGACCGAGACCCAATAACGGGCCAAGACCGAATAATGGACCGAGACCTAACAATGGGCCAAGACCGAATAACGGACCTAACAACGGACCCTCTAATGGACCTAGCAACGGACCCACTAATCCATCCGCCAATTAATTAAGCGTATAATTTTTCTAATTCCTGATTCGTAAAATCCATTAATTTTTTTACGTAATTAGGTGAGAAATTAAATTCAATACCTGCTGTTTTATATAATTCAGGTAAGGTCTTTGTACCTCCTAAGCTTAAGGCGTTCATATAATTCTCTAAAGCCTGCGTTGGATTTATTTGATACTGCATCCACATGCCAATAGCCCCTAATTGTGCAATACCATATTCAATATAATAAAAGGGTACCTCAAATAAATGCAGCTGTCTTTGCCAACCAATAGCCCTATACATATCTAATCCTGTATAGTCAATACTATCTGTAGAAAACTCTGCTACAATAGCTTTCCAAGAAGCCGTGCGCTCTTCAATTGTATGCATAGGATTTTCATAAACCCAATGTTGAAATTTATCAATAATCGCAATCCAAGGAAATATAGTAATGGTTCTTTCTAGTTGATGTTCTTTCGCTCTATTTAAATCTTCTTCGTTATCGAAAAAGCTTTGCCAATGATTCATGGTAAATAATTCCATGGACATACTTGCTACTTCAGCCATCTCCATAGGATATTCTTTAAACGCAGTCAATGAAAGTGGATGCGCTAAAAAAGAATGTATAGCGTGACCACCTTCATGCACCATGGTAGTCACATCACTCATTTGACCAGCTGCATTCATGAAAATAAATGGCGCTCCCGATTCTGCTAAGGGACAATTGTATCCACCCGGTGCCTTGCCTTTTCTACTTTCTAAATCAAAATGTTTTAAGTCGTTCATCTTACGTAAGCAATCTGCAAAAAATGGATTCAATTTTTCA
This sequence comes from uncultured Bacteroidota bacterium, assembly GCA_903825095.1. Next base: position 2,682 of record CAIJZF010000228.1, read on the forward strand.
AAACAAGCTACCGACTTATTGTATAAGTCTTTGCCGTCTGTAAAAGGCTTTAACGGGGCAATGCCAGCTGGCTCTGCTTCTGTATCCCAAGGCTTTAAAGTAGCCACCCCTAATTTCTTTTTCTTACGTGCATAAATTTTATCAATAAGTGGAAGCACATGTAATTTAATAGCTTCATGAAATTGATAGCAGTCCTCTTTGGAATAATCAAATCTTCCCAATTCTTGAAATTTATAATCTCTGTAATTAGCAAAGCCTGCATTCAAGGCTACTTGATTTCTTTTTTGAATTAAGCTAGAAAATAAATCATGCATGCTAGTTTGATCTTGCAAACGACGTTCCTGTATTTTAAGATAAACTTCTTCTCTTATGCTCTGTCCGGGTTTTCTAAAAACTGAGCGGCTTGTTGTAAAGTATATTCTTGCTCTTTAAATTGAATAGTCATTTTACCTGCAATGGTGCCATATTGTTGTTGTAGTACACTAAGCTCAGCTTGAATAGGAATATTTTCTTCTCTAAAAAGTTCAATACTTTTTTTAACAGAACGTAAATAAGTAAAATAAGCCGACTTGTCTAAGTCTGCAGTAAATGGACAAGCTATTAATTTTTTATTAAGCGCATCTGCATAGGGTTGCATTTTGGGTTGA